>SXOA01000041.1 GCA_005778405.1 Planctomycetaceae bacterium | reverse complement strand
GTAAAGGGACTGGTCGTCGTCGCCGACCACGCACAGGTTGCGATGCTCCTGGGCGAGGGCTCGGATGATGCGATATTGGCTGCCGTTGGTGTCCTGATACTCGTCGACCAGCAGATGATCAAAGAGGCTCGCTTCCTGGCGGCAGATGTCGTGTTTGGTTTGAAACAATTCTTCGGTACACAGCAACAGGTCGTCGAAATCGACCGCGCCCGCCAGTTTCAGCGACTTCTGGTAGCGGCGATAGGCCATCGCGGCCAGATGCTCTTTGTCGGTCTTGGCGACTTGCGCCGCGTCCGGCGGGCGGATGCTGTGCGACTTCCAGTTGCTGATTTGAAAGAGCAAGTCCCCCGGCCGCATCATCTCGCCGGGGACTTTGATCTCTCTCAAAACGGTCCGAGCAAGGCTTTCTTGATCCCCCCGGTCGTAGATGGCGAACCTCGGCGGATACCCCAGCTCTTTGATATGCCGCCGCAGCACTTTGACGCAGTGCGAGTGGAATGTGGAAATCAGGGGGCGGGATTCATTCTTCTTCCCCATCAACCCGCTGATGCGCTCTTGCATCTCCGCGGCAGCTTTGTTGGTGAAGGTAACGGCCAGAATGCGGTCGGGGCGCGTGCCGTTACGGATGAGATTGACGATGCGAAACGTGACGACCCGCGTCTTACCGCTCCCCGCGCCGGCCAAGACGAGCAATGGCCCCTTCAGCGTGTTCACCGCTTCCTGCTGCGGCGGATTGAGGCTGTGGGACATAATAGGTGGGGCAGGCTTCCAGCTTGCCCAGAGAATCCTGTTTGGGCAGGCTGGAAGCCTGCCCCACCTTGCTAAAGCTCCAGTGGAAAGTCGCTCAGCAGCTCCACACCGGTTTCCGTTACCAAATAGTTGTTTTCCAGCCGCATGCCGGCCCGTAGGACTTTCTCATCGTACAGCCCCGGCTCCGCGGTAAAGACATCGCCGGCCGCGAAAGTGTCGTTCCAAAACGGATTGAGGTGTGGCCCTTCGTGCGGGAACAGGCCGATGCCGTGGCCAAGATGATGGTTGAAAACACCGATGGGTGCCTCGCTCAGCATCTCCTGAACTTCGTAATAGAGTTCCTGACAGCTTTTGCCAGGCTTGACGGTTTTCTTCAGGTGCTCGAAGACCTTCATGATGTGGGTCCAAGCCGTCTGCTGCTCGTCCGTCGGTTTCTTATTGACTGCAAAAGCCCGGCAAGTATCCGCAAAATAGCCGCGGCAGGCGGGGCCGAGATCCAGGATGTAGAGCTCGCCGCTGGCGGCAGTGCGTCCGCCGCGCGGGGGCCCTCCGCGAGCGCCACAGGCGAAGTCGTTGCCGTCCGGATGGTCGGACATCTTCTCGCCAATCTCTTCCACCGCGGCGGCTTGTAAGCGGTTGAAGACTTCGAGTTCCGATATTCCCGGCTCAATGATCTGGCGAGCCAGGGCGTACATCTTACCGCAGGCGGCAATGGCCTTTTTCAGCCGGGCCAGTTCATCGACGTCCTTGCGACGGCGGAGACTGTACAGGACCGGTTCGATGTCCACTCGCTCACCCGTCAGGGACTGAAAATAGAGGCTGAAACTGGAGAACTCCACGCCGATGCGTTGGGGCGATTTGCGACCGGAAAGTGCTTCCACCAGGGCCTGCGACGAAGCTTGCCGCTGGTCGTTGCGGAGGGTGCTGTGCCACTGGGCGTCGTAGGTGACCACTTCGTCCGCTGCCGCTTCCAGCACCGGCTTTTTAGGGGCGCAGAGCGTGACATGTCCGTCCGCCCGCAAGGCCGCCGCCGGGGACATGACCCAGGGGTAGCGCGGGCCGCAGAGCCATTGCACGTGCTCGGTCTGCGTCACAATGACCAGGTCGAGTTGCAGCTTTTGCATCTGCTCCAGCAGCCGCTTTTGGCGGGAACGGCAGCAGGCGGCATTGAAATCGAGGTCGCTCATGGTAGGTTTCCTGGAAGAGGAATTAACCTATCTCCATCAGCCACTTTTTGCCAGCGGGCGGACAAACTCTCACGATGCGTGCTCGGACCATTGCCCTCGGCGACATTCACGGGTGTGCGGACGCGCTCGCCGCCGTGCTGGCCGCGATTAAGCCGGCGGAGCGGGACACGTTGGTTTTTTTGGGAGATTACGTCGACCGCGGCCCCGATAGCCGCGGCGTGATTGAGCAGATCCTAGCCCTGGAGAGGCAGTGCGAAGTGGTGCCACTCCTTGGTAACCACGAAATCATGTTTTTGGAGACTCTGAAGCTGGGGACGGAAGGGGCGGCCTGGCTGCATTACGGCGGAACCGAGACGCTGGCCAGCTACGGCTGGGATGTTGAGAAAATCCCTGAAAGCCATCTCGACTTTCTGCACAACCTGCGGAAATACCACGAGACTCCAACGCACTTGTTCTTCCACGCCAACTATATCCCCGACATGACGCTGGCCGAGCAGCCGGACTATGCCTTGTTCTGGGAGCATTTGTTCGCCGCCGTTCCCACTCCGCACGAAAGCGGCAAGACGGCCATCGTCGGCCACACGGCCCAGCGGAGCGGCGAAATCAAAGACCTGGGACACGTCATCTGCATCGACACCTATTGCCACGGTGGCGGCTGGCTGACGGCGCTCGACGTGGATACTGGGGACATCTGGCAGGCGGATAGGCAGGGGCGGATGCGCGGATGAACGGCAGTGAAATCTTTACCAGCGGCTGCGCTCGCTGTTATGATAGAGCCCAGACAATGCACACAATGGACCTGATGAGGCTCGCGGATGAAGACGGTGGAGCACCTGCTCGATGAGCTGGACATCAATTTGGAAGACCTGGCCAAAAGGGCTGGGCTGGAACTGGAACGGACGCTGGCAATCGCCGACGGTCGCTGGACGCCGAGTCCCACGGAGCGCGGGAAGCTGGCTGCGGCTCTCGGACTGCCAGTCGACGAAATCAGTTGGGGGCACACGATGAGCCCGCGGAATGTGCGGTACGGGCGGTTCGGGCTCAAGGAAGACTTTGGCCAAGCGTCAGGGACCAGGGGGCAGGAGTCAGGAAATGGCACAGAGCGTTGAAGACCTCTGCCAGGCAGGCAGGATTACCTACGTCCAGCTCGTGGAAAGGTCCGGCCTGGAAGAAACCCGCGTGCAGGCCATCCTTCTGCAGCGCTGGACCCCCAGCCCCGCGGAGCGGCAGAGAATTGCCGCTGTGCTTGGCGTTCCTCCCGAAGACATCGTGTGGGGTCACGCCACGCCGATTCAGCATCTATATGGGTCAGGTCCGGGATAAGGAACAAATCCGAAATCCGAAACTGAAGCAACCGTTTCGAAATTCGACATTCGGATTTGATTTTTGCCCTCACTCCGGGTGCGGCCTGAACGCCGCTCTGAGCGTGCCATCGTGGGGTTGCTCGAAGCGAGTGACGACGATGGGGCCGGCGCGGCCATCTTCCAGTTGCAGCAAGTAATGTCGCTCCAGTTCCAGTTCGCGGGCCTCGACTTCGCTGACGCGGAGCTCACCGGAAAGCATCCAGTCCGCGTGGCCGTCCAGCGGCTCTTCCTGTTCCAGCTCAACATGCACATGGTGCAGGCGAGAGCCACCCAGCAAGAGTTCGCCGTGAGATTCGTGCATGTCCAGGCTCCTTTTTAGTCCGTTCACTCCGCGAGCGGACATCTGATAGACACTTGGTCATTCGAACATGCCTGCACACGGAGTGTGCAGGCTACTGATTCTGCACCACGATTCCTTCCGCCACTGCGGCGGCGAGAATGTCCGCGGTGGTGCGGATTTTGGATTTGTCGTCGAGGGCCAGCACGGGCGGGTCCAGGGACTCGACGATGCCGTTCACCCAGCCGCTCGCTTCCTTGTACTTGATGCGACTGCCGACGGAGAGCGCGCCGTTGCCGTTCGTCGCGCCATGTCCGTTGGAACCATTCGCCTTAGCGGGAGCTTCTGCGGACTTCTTCGCCGGTGCTTCCTTCTTGACACCGCGAACGCCCGCCAACTCTTGCAGGATGTGCCAGTTTTCCAACCGGTCCTGCTTGGCGCGGAGGAGCGTTTCGCTGGGATTGCCGTCCTTGTCAAAGTGCTTGACGAACCGTCCCTCGCTCCGGGCGAAGTCGATAAAATCAACCACGTCGCCGGTCTTGGGGTTGGTCCACCAGTCGTCATTGATAGCGGGATTCCCTTGGAGGGTCATGTGCTCGCGGATCGTGTCACCCTTCCGCGGATCGTAAATGACCAGCGGAAAGGCCCGCGTGTCCACGGCCAGGCGAGCCTGGTCGGTCGCCATGTTGTCAGCCACGCCATGCTCGGGCTGGCAAGTCGTGTAGCAGGAGATGAGGGCCGGGCCGTCGAACTCCATCGCTTCCAGCACGCAGCGGTAGAAATGGTTGATGTGGGCGCAAGTCGTTTGCGCGACGTACGTCCGGGGGTGCATCATCGCGATCTGGGCGATTTCCTTCCGCCGCTCTTGTTTGCCGTCCACGGCCTTGCCATGCACGCTCATTTTGGTGTTCTGGCCGGTGTAACTGGCCGTAGAAGCCTGGCCGCCAGTGTTGGAATAGACCTGCGTATCGAGCACGAACACCTTGACGTTCATTCCCGACGCGAACAGCCGGCTGAGGGACTGGAAGCCAATGTCAAACATGGCCCCGTCGCCGCCGATGCACCAGATCGGTTTTTCGCCCCAGCCCATCTGGTCCCAGCGAGCGCGCACGCCCATCGCCGTGGCGGGGGCGTTTTCAAAGAGGGAATTGATCCAGGGCACGAGGTACGGATTGTACGGATACGTGGAGGTATAGACCGTATTGCAGCCGGTGGCGGCTACAAGTGCCCAATTATCGCCGTGCTTGAGACCAGTGGCCGAGCAGAGCATCCGGAGCGCGGTTCCTTCGCCGCAGCCGGCGCAGCTTCCCGCACCACCGACGTATATGTGAGTCTGCTCCTTGAGCATCATGTCGATGAGCAGGCTGTCGTTGATGTAGCGCTCATCCGAGGGACCAACCTGCTTGAAGAAGCGGTGGCTCTTGCGAACGCTGGTCATCACCTCTTCGGTCTTGGGAATCATCTTCAGGGCGTTGTCGTCGCAGACAGTAACGCACTCGGCGCAGCCCTTGCATTTGCTGGGGTCGATGATGATACCGAAGAGCCCACCTTCGCCGGTCTTCTTGGAGGGTCCGTCGTAATATTTGCGAGTCTTGCTCCACTGGGCGCGAAATGCTTCTCGCTCCGAGGGGTCGATCGAAGCGACACGCTTTTCGAATTCCTTCTCGCCAATCACCTTGCCGAGAATGGCCGTATCCGGGCAGAGCGTGACGCAGTCCATGCAGCCGGTGCAGTTTTCTTGGATGTACTCAGGGATGTCCGGGGCGATATAGCTGAAATCCCGCAACGTGGCCGTGCCGGCGGGAATCAAGGAGCGGGCCAAAGGCAGATCGGCGGGCAGGCCGACTTCCGCGGAGCCGTCTTCGTAGGCCCGAATGGTGCGATTGTTAAAATCGTCCACGTCCAGCATCGGGAGCGTGACTCGCTTGTAGCCCGAGTCCACCAGCGTCCCGTACGAATTGTTGTTGTACGGGTCGCGGTCACTGGCTTCGTTCATCGAGGGATAGGTTTCCGCACTCATATCGTCTTGCTCCGGAGAGGTTTTTTACTGATTAGTTCACGGGGTCGTTGCTGTTGATTCACTAAACGGCAACTGCTTGGCGGGTCTTCTGAATAATCTCCTGCGGCACTTCCCGCAGCTGCTCGTAGCCTCGCTTGACGCAATTCATGTTGTCTTGCACCACGCGATCGCCGCGCTTGCCGAAGTATTTTCGCAGGGCCTTTTCGACGCCGGCATAGACCTGGTCGGCGTTCATGTTACTTTGGGTGCCGTAGGGGGTGAGCTTGAGGAACGCGCCTAGGAGCACGATCCCCTGCATCCGCATCTGCAAGTCAGCCACGGAGGCGACCTCGCGGGCGATTTGCACCATGTCCGCGTAAAAGACGCGGATTTTCAGGCTTTGGATCGTCCGCTTGTGATGTTCCGGAATCCGCTGCCAAACGTCCGCGGGTTCCGCATACGTTGATTGCATGATGATGGAGCCGCCGGATACGAGGCCGACCAACGGGTTGCCGCTAAACAGGGCAGTGGTGTCGTTGAGCACGACCAGATCCACGTCATTCAGTTCGCTGTGGAGGTAGACGTGGGTCTCGGCAATGGTCAGGTAGTACGTTGTCGGCAGTCCCTTCTTTTCGGAACCGTATTTGGGATAAGCCTGCACGTCCTTGCCGAACACGTCGCCGGCAATCGTAGCGATGACCTTGTTCGTGGTCACCGAACCGAAGCCGCCGATGCTGTGGCCGCGCATCGAAAATGTGCCGGGGCCGCGTAAATCCGGATCGTCCGTCACCTTCAGGGCCAAGGCGTGGTCGATGCCGACACAGAAATAGTCCTGCCCTTCCTCGATCATGTTTTCGACCACCGCAATCAAATCCCCCGGCCGCACATCGCGGCTGCCGAGCCCCGCAGAGCCGTTGTAGATTTGCGGGATGCGGGTGATTGGTTCCTGGCCATTCTGGCCGTTGGCGGCGTCGCAGAAGGCGGCTTTGATCTCGCGGGTGAGATGGTTGCCGGTGGTGGAGAGGGGATCGTCCATTCGCTCCAGCACGGCGAAGGCCTTGCAGTTTTTCAGGGCCTCCACAATCTGCACCATCGGGAAGGGGCGGAAGCAAACGACGTTGAGGCAGCCGACCTTGATTCCCTTCTCTTGCCGCAGGTAATCGACCGTGGCCTGGGCCGTTTCCATGTAACAGCCCATGCCGACGATGATGTAATCCGCGTCCTCACAGCGGTAAGGCATGACGACGTCATACTTGCGGCCCGTGTTTTTATAGAACAAGTCGAAGGCGTCCTGGAGCGCCGGGCCGACGCGGTCGTAATACCACCGCTGGGCGATTTTTCCCTTCATGTACGAGTCCTGATTTTGCACCACGCCGGACATAACCGGGTTCGCGGTGTCCATCAGGTTGTGGAGCTTCTCGGCCGGGCTGCCGACGAACTCCTTCATAAACTCCTTCTCGCAAAGGAGGACTTTTTCCACGGTATGCGTGGTGAGGAATCCGTCCTGAACAGCAAAGAACGGCGTAAACGACGCTTCCGCCGCCCGGCGGGCAATCAGACACAGGTCGGATGCCTCTTGGGCGTTACGGGCAAAGATCATCCCCCAGCCGCAGTCCGCCACGCTCATCATGTCGTCATGTCCGGCATGGACATTCAGCCCCTGGCTGGTGAGAGCCCGGGCCCCGATGTTCATCACCACGGGGAGCCGTTTGCCTGCGATGGTGTAAAGCACCTCTTTCATCAGGACCAGACCCTGGCCGGAGGTGAAGTTGGTGACCCGCCCGCCGGTGGCGGCAAAGCCTTCGCAAAAGGAGGCTGCGGAATGCTCGCTCTCCGGCTCAACAAACAAGAGCAAATCCCCCCAGAGATTCTTCCAGCCGTTCATCACGGCGGCGTTGTACCCGCCCCCCATGTTTGTGGAACTGGTAATGGGGAACGCACCAGCCCCCTGGGTCACGTTGATTTCCACATGCACGACGGCGTCCGAGCCGTCACAGGTGGTGGGAATGCCGGGGTAAGGGAACTTACCCGGCGCAGTAGTTGCTTGTTCGGACATCGCCAACTCCGTATAGGGAGCGCACGGAAAAGCGGCTAATAGCTTCGCCTCATGCGCGCAAAAGAAACGAACTCTCCGCAGATGGTCCTTTTAAACCACCGCGGTACTCACGACGCTTTTTTGACCTGGCACGCCTACGATTGTTCGCGGACGCACCACCGTATCTATAGCCGAGAAGAGCCGAAGCCCCATCGGCGGCAAATAGCAATCAAGCGAGTCGTGCGGCCTGCTGACTTTCAGAGATGCGAACCACGGAAGAATGCCCCAGCAGCAGGCCGGGCGATTAGGACGTAACCTAAGGCACGGCACGGAAAATGTCAAACTTATTCTCGGGCCTGGAGGATGACATTCCGTTAGGAAATCGAAGGGCAGTTTTGGTACACTGGAATGGTCCCGCCTGACCTCCCGCCTTGTAACACCCCACTCGGTTCCTGCCACCCATCCCTATGCACAGGATGTTCTTACGCTCCGTTTTGGCGCTCTTGGTGGGAGTTGCCCTGGGAACATTGGCCGGCACCTCGAAGGCCGCTCCTTTGGACTTCACCAACGACGTAGTCCCGCTTCTCAGCAAACAGGGGTGCAACAGCGGGGCCTGCCATGGAAAGGCGATTGGACAGAACGGATTCAAGCTGTCGCTGTTTGGATTTGATCCGGCATTTGACTACGCAGCCTTGGTGCATGAAGGTCGCGGCCGGCGGGTGAGTGCGGCTGCCCCCGATGATTCGCTGATTCTGCTCAAGGCGGCTGGGGGGATGGCGCATGGGGGAGGGCTGCGGTTTGGGACGGACTCAGAACCTTACAAGCTGCTGAAACAGTGGATTGAGCAGGGCGCGCCGTGGGGAGAGGAAAATGCTCCGCGGGCGGTTCGGCTAGAAGTGAGTCCGGCGGAGCAGAATGTGGAAGGCAAGGCTGAGATTCCGCTGAAGATCATCGCCCATTATTCGGATAGTTCGACGCGCGATGTAACCGCGACAGCCCGATACGACAGTCAGCAGCCGATGATGTTGGAAGTGACTTCGAGTGGGCTCGTAAGGACGAGCGGGCAGTTGGGCGAAGGGGACATCATGATCCGCTACGGCGACCTCGTCGCCGTGAGTCGTTTCACGCATTCCTTTGGGCCTGAGTTGCCCAACGAAGCTTATGCAAGTTTCCAACCCAAAACATTCCTCGACGAGTTGGTCCTTGCCAAGTGGAAGAAGCTCCACATCGCTCCCAGCCCGGCCTGCAGCGATAACGAATTCCTGCGCCGCGCCTGCCTGGACGTGATGGGTACGCTGCCGACGCCGCAGGAGGTCCGCGATTTTCTCGCCAACACGGCTCCCGACAAACGGGACAAGCTCGTCGAGCAGATACTGGAGAGGCCGGAGTATGCCGACTATTGGGCGCATCGCTTCGCCGAAATCCTCCGGGTCAAGACCGGAGACGCCAGCTTCAAGGACCACACCGTTAAATTCCACGGCTGGATTCGGCAGTCGCTGGCGGAGAACAAGCCGTACGACCAGTTTGTCCGCCAAATTATTACCGTGACGGGCAAGAGGGCCGACAATCCGCAGATGGATTGGTATCGCCAGGCCATTAGCAACCAGGTCCGCGTGGAGGATTCCGCGCAGGCATTCCTCGGCCTGCGGGTTTCGTGCGCAAGTTGCCACAACCACCCGTTCGAGAACATCAGCCAGACCGACTACTGGCGATTCGCCGCTTTCTTCGCCCGCGTCGGCTCCGTCACCTACGGCAGCGTCGATGAAATCAAGCTCGACGAAAACGGCATGGTCAAACATCCACGAACCGACCAGCCGCTTAAGCCGCGGGGCATCGGTGCCGCCTACGGTACGCCGGAGGTTGAATACGTCAAAGGGGAGGACCCGCGGCTGAAGCTCGCCGATTGGATGGCGGCTCCGGACAACCCGTATTTCGCTCGCGCTATTTGCAATCGGGTTTTAGGGCATTATCTCGATGTCGGCCTGATCGATCCCGTCGATGACATGCGGGCGACGAACCCCGCGAGCAACCCCGAGCTGCTCGACCGGTTGGCGAAGGACTTCATCGAGCACAAGTTCAACCTCAAGCACCTCATGAAGCTCGTGATGACCTCGCGGGTCTACGGCCTTTCTTCCGACCCGGCCGACGCTAACAAGCTCGACACGCGGAACTACGCCCGGCATTATCCCCGCCGCCTCTCGCCGCATGTCCTGATGGACGCCATCGACGGTGCCACCGGTGTCCCCACGAAATTCGACGACTATCCCGAGATCAAAAGAGCCCTGCTGCTGCCGAACGAAAAGGGCCGCAGCGACTTCCTCGACATGTTCGGTCGCTCTAGCCGCGATACGCCGTGCGAATGCGAAACGAGACTTGCGCCGAATCTTTCTCAGGTGTTATATCTGCTGCACGCGGAAGAGATTCAGCGGAAGCTTGTCGACAAGGACGGCAACTGCACGAAGCTCGCCAAGTCAGGCAAATCCAGCGACGAGATTGTTGACGAGATTTTTCTGCGGACTTTTTCACGCCTTCCTCGCCCCGAAGAGCAGGCCGAAGCCGTCTCGCTGCTCGACACGGCCATGGACAAACAGCCGGTGATTGAAGATTTGCTCTGGACGTTGATGAATTCGAAGGAGTTCTTGTTTAGCCGGTAACCAAACATATGACATCATCCTTTCACATCTCACGCCGCGGCTTTATCCGCGCTGGGGCGGTTTCGCTCGGCGGAGTAGGGCTGGCAAGCTTGCTCCGAAGTGAAGCGGCCACTGGCGTATCGGCTGCAACGGATAAGCGGAGCGTGATTATGCTCTGGCAGCCGGGGGGGCCGAGCCATTTGGATATGTGGGATATGAAGCCGGATGCGCCGGTGGAATATCGCGGCGAGTTCACGAGCATCCCCAGCGATATTCCGGGCTATCGGGTCAGCGAGCTAATGCCCAAGCTGAGCCAAATGTGCAACAAGCTGGCGATCCTGCGGTCGGTGCATCACATGATGAACGAACATTCGCAGGCAACTCATACGGTGCTGACCGGCTATGCTCCGGTCAAAGGGGATCCCGTGCAGGAAGCTCCCAGCGTTGGCAGCATCGTGGGCAAGGAGTTGGGCTGGCGGGCCGGATTGCCGGGGTACATCGCAGTCCAACAGGCGCTCGAGCACGGCCGCAGCGGATACCTGGGCGTGGCGAACGATCCGTTCGAGACCTTTGGCTATCCGACGAGCCCCAGTTTCCGGGTCCGCAACCTGAAGGCGGCGGACGGCATCAAGGACGAGCGCGTGACGACGCGGAAGAAGATGTTGGAGAAGTTCGACACGGTCCGCCGGGACGCCGACGCCAGCGGAGCCATCGGCGCGATGGACGAATTCCGCCGCCAGGCGTTCGAGCTGGCCACCAGCCCGCAAATCCAGGAGGCGTTCGACCTCAACAAGGAAAGCGACAAAACCCGCGAGCGGTTCGACAAGAAGAGCGGCTCTGGCCAAGGGGCACTGCTCGCCCGCCGCCTCGTCGAACGGGGGGCCCGCTTCGTCACGGTCAGCATGACGTTCGCGAAGCCCTGGGACTCGCACCAGGATAACTTCACCGCCCATCGGCAGAATGTGCCCGGCTATGACTACACGGCGTCGGCACTGCTCGAAGACCTGGCCAATCGGGGCCTGCTGGAAAGCACACTCGTTATCATCGGCGGGGAATTTGGCCGCACGCCGCGGATCAACGACAAGGCGGGGCGAGACCATTGGGCGAGCTGTTACACGACCGTGCTGGCCGGCGGCGGCGTGAAGCCGGGCATTATCCTCGGCTCCAGCGACGCCCTGGCGGAATTGCCCAAGGACCGGCCCATTTTCCATCAGGACATCATGGCCACGATGTACCACCTGCTCGGCGTCGACTACACCAAGAGCTACCTCAACGAAGCCGGTCGGCCGGTGCAGGTTTTGAACTACGGCAAACCGATTGAGGAGATTTTGTAGGGTACATATGCGACTCTTCTTCTCCGTCCTCCTGCTGCTCGCACCTTGCGCTCTCTTCGCCGCTCCGATCGCCATCGAAGCCCCCACTCGCGAGAAGCCGGTGGACTTTGAGGCGGAAGTGCTGCCCATCTTGTGGGCGAATTGCATCGCCTGTCACAGCGAGCGGAAGAAGGAAGCGGGGCTGGTGCTGGAGTCTCCGCAGCAGATTGCCAAGGGTGGCGAGAGTGGTCCGGCGGTGGTAGCGGGTATGAGCGGCGAGAGCCTGCTGCTCAGGGTCGCCGCCCATCAGCAAGAGACGTTCATGCCGCCTCCGGACAATCAGGTGGGGGCGAAGCCGCTGACGCCGGCTCAACTGGGATTGATCAAACTTTGGATTGATCAAGGAGCCGGCGGAACCGTTTCTGCCAGTCGCAGCATCCGTTTGAGGCCGCTGCCGCAGGGGCATCAGCCGATCTTTGCGACAGCGGTCACGCCGGACGGCCAGTATGCCGCTTGCAGTCGGGGGAATCAGATTGATGTTTACCACGTGCCGTCGGGCAAGTTGTCGGCACGGCTGCTGGATCCCCCTCTCCCTCTGGGAGTGGGCCGGGGTGAGGGTGAAGCGCCTTCCGCTCCAGCTAAGACCCTCTCCCTAACCCTCTCCCAAGGGGAAAGGGGACAAGCCCATACCGATATCATCCGCTCCCTGGCATTCGACACCAAAGGGGAGCTGCTCGCCTCCGGCGGATTTCGGGAGGTAAAGCTCTGGCGGCGGCCGCGAATGTCGGTGAAAGCCCAGTGGCCACAGGATGCGCCGCTGACCGAGATCGCGGTCAGCGCCGATGGTTTGCTCGTCGCGCTCGGGGATGAGAGCGGGAAGGCGCGGATCATCGAAGTCGCGACAGGCTCAGCGAAGCAGACGATTGCTGCTCATGCCGCGGCCGTCACGGGGCTCACATTTTCCGCGGACAATGCGACGGTGTTTTCTGTATCAGCGGATAAGTCACTGAAAGCGTGGAATGTCGCCAGCGGAGCGGCGGTGGGCTCTACAGTGCAAACAGCGTCGCCAATCCACTCGCTGGCAGGTGTCAAGAGCGGCGAATGGCTCGTCACCGGTGAAGACGACGGCAGCATGCATGTTTGGGAGACGAAAGCATTCCGTGAGATCGCAAGCGGGACGGCTGTTACAGCACTCAAGGAGATCAAGGCTCTCGGCGGAGCGGTCACGGCTCTCGTTGCCATGCCCGGCCAACCCAACGACGTGTTTACCGCGGGCAAAGACGGCCTCATCCGCCGCTGGGAGGTTGTCGAGGGGAAGCAGCTCAAGGAATGGCGGCACGATGCGCCGGTCATCGCGCTTGCAATCAGCGGCGACGGCAAGCGGTTCGCTTCCGCCGGCGAGAACCACATCGTGCGTTTGTGGAACATGGAAAACGGTGAGTCCGTGCAGGTTCAAGGCGATCCAAGGCTCGCGGAGAAAGTCGCACAAGCCGACGCCGCTGTCAACTTCACCAAGTCGGCCCTCGATCATACCAGGCAGGATATCAAGTCCTACGAAGGGACCGAGCGGATGGTGATGGTGCGGGCGATGGACGTAAAGAAGGCCGACGAAGAGAAGGTGAAGGCGGAGAAGATGCTGGAGGAGAAGAAGCAAGCCTTGGAGAAAGCCAAGAGCGAAAAGAAAGACGCCAAGGCGATTGAGCAAGCAGAAAACGCGGTGGTGGAAGCAATGACGGCGGTGCAGGTGGCACAGACTGTCATCGACCGGGCCAAAGTCGTCTCCGAGCGGGCCGTGCAAGACTTTGCAGCGGCCCAAAAGCTGGCTGCGGACTACGAGGCTACGCTCAAGTTGCAGGAAGAGGCCAAGAAAACAGCAATTGAGGTCGCCAAAACGCCGCGGCCGGTGAAATCGCTGGCGTTTTCCGCCGACAACCAGAAGCTGCTCGTCGGCTGCGAAGACGGAGCGATTTGTTCCTACGATGCCGAAAAGGGACTACCGCTCGGCGTCCATACGGATCACACCGCATCCGTCCGTGCCCTGGTCGTACCACTCACCACTCACGACTCACCACTCACTCTCCTCTCCATCTCTTCCGACAAACGGGCCATCCTCTGGAACGCTCCCAGCGCCTGGAAGCTGGAACGGACGCTTGGCGGCATCGACCACCCGGAGCTGCTTGCCGACCGCGTCTTGGCTCTCGACTTCAGTCCCGATGGCCAGCTTCTTGCCACCGGCGGCGGTATTGCCTCTCGCTCCGCGGAGCTGAAACTTTGGAATGTGACCAGCGGCCAGATCGTCCGCTCGCTGCCGCAAGCTCATGAAGATACTATCTTCGCAGTCAAGTTTTCTCCCGATGGCAAGCACCTGGCCACCGGCAGCGCCGACCGGATGGTCAAGGTCTTCAGCACCACCAGCGGCGAGCCGACGAAAACCTTCGCCGGTCACACTGCACACGTCCTCGGCGTCGCCTGGCACAGCGGCGGCAAGCTGCTCGTGAGCTGCGGGACGGATCGCACGCTCAAGCTATGGGACTTTGACAAGGGGCTCCCCGTCCGGACGATGAAGGGAAGCACCTACCAGATTGGACCCTACAAGGGAGAAGTCACTAGCGCCACGTTCATCGGCCCCAGCGAGCAGATCCTCGCTTGTTCGGGCGATGGCACCGTGCGGCTGCACCGGAGCAGCAGCGAAAACGACATTCTGACTTATGCGACCGGAAAGCAGCCGCCCGAGGGCGGGACTCGCTCAGTATCCAAGGTGTATCACTATTCCGTCGCCGCCAGCCCCGATGGCCAGGTTCTCGCTGTTGGCGGAAGCGACGGCATCTTGCGGATCTGGTCGGGACAGAACCGCGATCCGAAACTCATTCTTGCTTCCTCCTCATCGCCGCCGCAATCCCCACCGAAATGACCGAGCCGACGCACATCGCCAGTGCGGCCGGCAACAGTTCACGCGGCTCGACGAGCGCCAGCGGACCGGCAATCAGGCCAACACCAACGCCGGCAGCGCCCCCCATCAGCAGTCCCCGCCAATGGGGAAAATAAATTCCCCCGGCACAAAACCCGACAAACCCCAGGGCCGCGGCTCCAATAGCCGCCGCAACCAGCGGCTGCCACCACTCGAGCTTCTCCGCGGCTACCGCGCGAAAAGTTGGCGAAAGTCCGGCCGCGAGCACGGCGCTAATTGCCACGAGCACAAACAGCATCCCCAGCGGATAGCCGCGGCGAGTGGGAACTTCGGAAGAAGGTTGTGAGGCCATGAAATGCGTCTCTTCCGTTTAGAAACTCGGCGGCAACTTGCCGTCTGTCCGATGGCCGAGCTGCTGATAGACAGCGGCATCGATGGTCTGATTGAGGTAGCGAATGCTGCCGTCTCCCAGAGCGAACACCGCTCCGCCGTGATGCGCAGACCCAAAGCCCCCCACGAAACTGGGGCTCCCCAGGCTGGCAACTACGGGCTGGCCCGTGCCCACTTGGGGCGACTTGATGCCCTGGATGGTCGAGCTTGGCTCGGCCGCCGGTTTGCCCGATTCCAAGCCCGGCACACCCAGAGGATCGAACCCCAGTGCGGGAGGAACGACCGTGCCATCGTAGGGAGATCCCGGCACTCCACCGGTCAGTCCGCCGTTCCGCTCCGTGAGCTTGTTAATGGTCGAGCCCGTGTTGCGCAGTGATCCGCGAGTGCCGCTGCACCATTCCATATCCCAGGTATCGATGATTTTCTCACCCAGAAAGATTGTGCAGGACGTCCCATCTTTGATATCGCGATACCGCAGGCGGCTGTTGAGGAAGAAGACGCCATTGTCCTGGGCGTCAATGGACGACTCCGTGTCGTGATGACAGGCGGAGTAGCTGGTCATGGGAGCCCCGGCAGGCTCCGAGGGGCAAAGGAGCATCCTCAAGTTATGCGCGCGGATCGCCCCGTTTCGGGCGTGATAAATGTTCTGGTCCTTATCGACCGCTGCCCATTCGTTGTGCAGTTCCAGAAAGGGGAGCGACTGCACGATCCAGTTGTGATGGTATCCCAGCCGGGCGTTCAGGACCGGCCCCGTGGCGTCGATGGTTCCGGGCGGGTAAACGCCGTGGGTCGCTTCATAATGATTCACGGCGATGATGAGCTGACCCAGATTATTTTCGCACTGCGTCTTGCGGGCCATCTCCCGGGCTTGCTGCACCGCGGGCAGGAGGAGCATTACCAGCGCACCGATGACCACGACCACCACCAGCAACTCAATCAGCGTGAAGCCGCGAGAGGGCGTACTTTCGCGGAGCGAAAGGCGACAATGGGTTGGACGCGCCACGTTTAGAACTCCGGCGTCAGCTTGCCGTCGGCGCGGTGGCCGAGTTGCTGCAGGACGGCGGCCGAAGTCATCTGGCTGAGATAGCGGACGCTGCCATCACCCAGAGCGAATTGGGCTCCTTGGGGATGGACCGAGGAGAATCCGCCGACATACAGCGGACTGCCGACCGTCGCGGTCGGCGCAACTCCCTTTGCGCCCCCCTTCGTTTTGCCCAATCCCTTTTCGTCTACTCCTTTGATCGTGGCTCCCGGCTCCTCGGATTTCTTATCGGATTCCAGGCCCGGCACATCCAAGGGATCAACGGGGGGTGGCACGGTGGCACCTCCGGGCGTACCCATGGCCAGGATTGCGGGGAGGAAATTGATCGTGGAGCCGGTGTTGCGCAGCGTTCCCCGAGTGCCGCTGCACCATTCAAAATCTCCAAAGTCCGATCGCTTCTCGCCTAGAAAGATCGTATTGGAAGTGCCGTCCTTCACATCGTGGTACCGTACGCGGCTGTTGAGGAAGAAGACGCCGTTGTTGTCGACATCGATGGGGGCCTCGGCATCGTGGTGGCAAGCGGCGTAGCTGCTGTCGGTTCCGCCCCAGCCCGCCTGCGATGGGCACCACCAAATCCGTCCTTGGAAATTGAGCACGGAACTATTTTTCGCGTGATAGATGCTTTTGCTCTTGTCGACGGCATTCCAGACGTTCTCCTGCTCCATGTACGGCAGCGACTGCACCAACCAGTTGTGGTGAAAGCCGGCGCGGGCATTCAGAATCGGTCCCTTGGCGTCAATGGTTCCCGCCGGATAAACGGTTTGGGCCATCTCGTAGTGGTTCACCGCCAAAATGAGCTGCCCAATGTTGTTGGCACACTGCGTTCGCCGCGCTGCTTCGCGGGCGAACTGGATCGCTGGCAAGAGCAGGGCGACCAGCACCCCGATGATGGCGATCACCACCAGCAGCTCCACGAGAGTAAAGGCCGGGCGGGAATTCCTGGTGGACAAGCAATAATATCGCATTATGGTTTTCCTCCCCGAGGGGAAACGGTATAGGTCACTTCACGCCGCGCCTGCGCACGATGAACGGGGTCGCTGGGATAAATTGCGGTGACGGAAATTCTCAAATGACTCGACTCTCCGGCGACTTTGTCGACGTGAGTCTCGGCCAACCCCGTGGACTTCAAATCTTGGGCTGCGGTTGGGGCAATGTCGATTTCGGCAGGCGAGCTGGCCAGGTTCACCGACCAGCTTTCCCCCTGCCAGGCTGTGTCCTTCCGCAACATGGCCTGCGCCCGGCTGAGGGCCGCATCCGCCAGCAGTTCTGCCTGCACGCGCTGCTGTTCCTCGCGGGTGTGGCGATGCGATTGCAGAATAGCCTGGAGCGCCAGACCGGAAATCAGCCCCACCACCAGCAGCACGACCAAAGCCATCATCATGGCGGCCGCGCGGCGGCGGGTGGCACGTTCACGGCTTTGGGTGGGCGTGATTGGAGTGCAATGTCTCGGCGTTTTGTGCTTCATGGCTGGGACTTCCCTGCGACAAGCGACTTGCGGATTCCGACAGCAGCTTCCACGACAGATGCGCGTGCGGGGCGCGAGAACTTGACTCTTTCAGCGACCGATTCCAGACTCAGCCGGATCAGCGGTCGCTCCTGGGATTCATCCACCGCAAAAGTGGCGGCAAGCCCATCAAGTGGAAAACTTTGCCGCCCAATAACCGCCTCTTTCTGCCGCAATTCCCGCTGGAGAGCATTCTCCTTGATTTCATAATGGACCATTTCGCCGCTTGGCAGCAGAATGTCGCAGACTTGCGGAGAGGGACACCTGAGGTCGGTCGCGTTGTGGGCATCGGCTCGCAATTGCACCGCGAGCCGGACCCGGGCGGATTGCTGCTGAATGTCCGCCCAAAGCATTCCTTGCGAACGCAAAACGGCCGTCAATAATACGGAGGAGATCGAGAGCAGAATCGCCATCAGCGGAATCACGACCATCAATTCCATGAGCGACCAGCCGCGACGTTGATGCAGTGAGGCTCTCATGGCTGGGCCTCCGGCGAGCGATATTTCCAACCGGTCAGAACGATCGGCATCACGCGCTCGCCAAACTGCTCCCAGGAGATTTCCAGGCGTATCCGTTTGCCGCCGATAGGCTCGTCTTCGTCGGTCACAATGGCGGTCAACTTCGCGGCTGGCAGGCTCTGCTCAACCAGCCGGGAAAACTCCTGCTTTTCGATCGCCTCAACAGTCACGTCGTCCCACTTCGCAACCATCACTCGCTCCAGCCGATTGGAGAGATCTTCAAGGGCCAATCGCCGCTGGTCGGCCAGTTTCCTTTGTTGAGACGATGCAACCAGGAACTGTGTGAGCAGTATTGACGCGGCGAGGAGCACGGCCAGTGCGAGACTGACTTCGATGACCGTGAAGCCACGGCGAGTGGAAGTCCCAGGCTGCATGATTGCCCTCATATCGCCACCTATGCCAGGCCCTTAATCAAGTCCACGAGAGGGAGGAACAGAGCGACGCAGATATAGCCCACAAATCCCCCCATGAGGAGAACGAGCAAGGGAGAAACGATGTTATACCACGCTTGCCAGCGATACACTTCCCGCCGCATCAGGCTCTCCGCCATTTCGTCCAGAGCCCAGGGCAAGTTTCCCGCCCCTTGTGCCGCCCGCAGTACCACCGCGTCGGCCTTGTCGATGAGCCGCACTTTGCGGAGGGCCTCGCACCAGTCCTGTCCCGCATCAACCGCGGCGGAGGCTTTGCTGAGCCAAGTTCGGACGATGCCCAGCGGATAGATGTCGGCCATCAGCCGGAGCGAGCCCTGCAACGGCTGGCCGCGGCGGATGGCCAGGGCCAGCGAGCGGAGCACAATTGCTCCGTCGTAGCGGCGGAACATCCGGTTCACGAGCGGCATGTTTCGCGGCAGCCAACCGATGTACGAGAAGATGCCTATCAGACAAGCCACGCCGGCCGCCATCGTCAAAGGGAACAGCAGTAACCAGCCGTAGTTGACCACCCAGCGTGACAGGTTGATGAGGAGAATGGTTGGCACTGGGAGTTTCAGCCCGAATTCCTGAAACATTTTGTCGAAGACGGGCACGATCCAGATCATCAAGAAGCACGTGATCACTTCACCCGCGATGAGCAAGAGAAACAGATAGATCCAGCGGGTGAACATCGGGCGGACCAGTGCTTCGAGCTCTTCGGCGGCTTCGGCCTGATTGCGGAGAGCCGGGCCGAGGGTGCCGAGCGAACATCCGATCCGCACTGCCATGCGAGCCGAGGTAGAGCACTTGATCCAACCGTACGAGAGGGCCTGGTCAAGCGGCACACCCTGTTGCAAAGCCTGCACCAGCCAGAATGCCCGGCGGGCGCTGCCAGAATTCAATTCGTCCGCGAACGCCAGGACCGCTTCGGGAAGCGGAATCCCCTTTTCCGCGGCGACCGCAATCGACGAGAGCAGGGCGCGATGTTCCAGACGCATGCGGCGATCCAGGGCCATCAGCAGGATCACAACTCCCAGCAATGTCAGTCCGATGGTCATGACCCAGTTCGGCAACAGAGCCCCCAGCACTACCCCCGCCAGTGCCGCCACCAGCATCACCCGGCCCCCAATCCGCAGCAGCAGCAGTGCCGAATCGGGCGTTGCCGACGCCTTGCGGCCATAGAGCAGGCGGACGCATAGGAGGAGCGCCAAGCCGGGAATGGCGAGGAGCACCAGATTGAAAGTACCCAGAGAGTCGTTCATGGTCGCGCCGCTTGAGGCGGAACGGCAAGGTGAGGCGAATGGTTTCGGCGCGGCAATCCGTGGCAATTTACCCGCCGAGTAGCGTGCGAACTTCTGTTTCCACTTCCGCGGGAAGCTGACACAGCATGGCACGTGAACCCAGTTCATTCCAGCAGGCGGTCGCCGCGCAGAGAATCTGCAGGTAAGTATGGCGGTCTGGGCTTCCCGGCGGCAGCGGCAAGTCGCGATGGCGAATCTGCACATCCCCGGCGGGAAGCCAGGAGAGATCCCGCAAGCATTCCTCCAGGGCGTCCCAGTTGTAGCCAAAATAGGCTGGGAATTGTAGCTGATGGGCGAGCACCCGCAGCAGCTTTTGCTTGCTGCGAATGCTAGCCGGAATCTCGGCCACCAACGCCGCTGAGCCGGGCAAAGCCTCGGGCGGGCCGAAGAAAGGGCCGCCAGGAAACTCAGTAGGAGTTAGGGTTTTGCCGGTCATGGCTGGTCGAGCCGCAGAAATGTGCGGTAATGGTCGTGGGTATAAAAGGTCTCTCCCGCTTTCCCTTTCACAATCCGCTGGGGCCCGGGCCCTTGCTGCACCGAAGTAGGATGAACGTATTCGCGATAGTGCCCGGTCGATTTCTTCGGCAGCCGCCGCTCGCGATTCTCAAATACGCTGCCGTCATTGGGAAATCGCAGTTTCTCGCCGCGCTCAATCCGTTGCAGGGTCGGGCCAACGTCGACCGTTCCGCGAAAAATGACCTTGCCATCATGATCGCGAACCGTCACGTTCGAAATCTGCGTCTGAACTTTCTTCTTCAAGGACGGGGCAGCCGACGGCGCGGCATCCGGGGTCGCCTCCGGAACCAATTCTGGCCCGTTTGTCTCGGCCGGGGCCGGATCCGGCTTTGCGGCCGGTTGTTGGGAACTACTCCAAGCGACGTACAACCCCAAGGCAATGACACCGAGCCCTATCAGCAGGCGGAGCGTGTTGATGGGCCGTTTGGAGCCTTGAAGGTCTGTGAGCATAGACTGGCAGTCTACACGATCAGACGCGCCAACTCGCGGCCTCCTCGCCGTCGAGCCGCAGCGTCAGGCACTTTGCACTGCCCCCCGCTTTAACGAATTCGGACAGCGGTGTCTCGATCGGGGTGAAGTCGCGGCTGGCGAGATCGCGATGCAAATTTGGGCAGCCGCTGTTGGTGATGACGGTGCTGCCGACGACGACGGCGTTGCAGGCGAAGGAATGGGCTTCTTCTGCCGCCACGGGGATGAGCTCCGGCACCAGTTCTTTCAGCACCGTGCGGCCGTAGTCGTCGAAAGCACCGGGAAAGTAGATGGCCTTGCCGGGAGCGAGCGGGCAGAAGCAAGTATCGAGGTGATAGTAATGGCCGTCCATGAGTTCCAGCGGGATGACGCGAGAATCGGTGAGCTGGCCGACGAGCTGCTGGGCGTGGATATCGCTGCGGATGCGGTAGCCGGCAATCAGCGTGTCGCCGCAGTACAGCGCATCCCCCGCCCCTTCAAAAAACCGTCCCTCCGGCAGCCGCTCGACCGTAAGGCCATTGGCCTCGAACCACGCCGCACAAATCGGTTCTTCCCCCTGCCGCTGCTCGTAGCGGAAGTGCGACAAAATGGCCCACTGCTTGTAAACCAGTGCCGCATTGGCCGTGAAAACCAAGTCCGGCAATCCAACCTGCGGAGTAAGGAGCGAGATTTTTACACCCAGGCTCTTCAGAATCTCGACGAGTCCTTCCCACTGTTTTACTGCCAGTGGCTGGTCCGCCTGCCGACTGCGGCTCATCCAGGGATTGATTTCGTACTCAATCCCGTAGAAATCCGGCGGACACATGAGGATGTGAGGCATATTCGTAGCGACACGCGGCTCGCGTGTCCGCTGAATGTGGAGGAAGCCGACACGCGGGGCCGCGTGTGCCTACGAGAAGTATACGCCGGCCATTTCCCCGAGAAAAACGGCCGAAAAACTCGTGTTGACCCGCAAGCCTTCATGCTTACAATCTGGTTCGTGCTTTGGAAAGCACTGTGCTATGTACGGCACACTATCGACTTTCTCGGCCTGAGTTTCCCCAGAAAATCAGGCCGCCGGGTCGGTGGCAAGGATGCCGCTAGAAGGATTTTTCTTTGCACGGAGTTGGGCGAGCCTGGAAGCTTGCCCCACACTAAAATCCCGCTAGCAGCTAAAATACTCCGGCTGTGGCCGCGCCTTTCCCGCGGGCCCATTGCCACGCAGGAGTTGACTGTGAATTTCGGCGACGCCAAAGAGCAGATCCGCCAGAAGGTCGACATTGTCGATCTCGTTGGCAGCAGCATCAGCCTGAAAAGGTCGGGGCGGGGCTACGTTGGTCTCTGCCCCTGGCACGACGACAGCAAGCCCAGCATGCAGGTCAATCCCGAGCGGCAAACCTGGAAGTGCTGGGTCTGCGACATCGGCGGCGACATCTTCAGTTTTGCAATGAAGCGCGACGGGCTCGATTTCGTGGAAGCCCTCAAGATGCTGGCTGAACGGGCGGGCATTCGGCTCGATGACGGAAATCGCAAGCGGATTGAGCCCGGCAGCCCCGACGACAAGAACACGCTCTTCCAGTGCTGCGAATGGGCCGCGAAGCAGTTCCACGAATATCTGCTCCGCAGCGAAGCGGCCGAAGCCGCTCGCAGCTATATCGAAGAGCGGTCCATTACGCCCCAAAGCGTGGAGAAGTTCAAAATCGGCTTCGCGCCGGACCAATGGAGCTTCCTGACGGATCGAGCCAAGACGACCCCTTACTCGCCGGCAGTACTCGACGCCTGCGGACTGCTCATCAAGAACGAAGAGAAAGGCCGTACCTACGACCGGTTCCGCGGTCGCGTGATGTTTCCCATTCACGATTCTCAGGGCCGCACGATCGCCTTCGGTGGCCGCATCCTGCCGCAACTCGCGGGAGAAAATGCGGCCAAATACATCAACTCCCCGGAAACGAAGCTCTTCTCTAAGAGTGAGCAGCTTTACGCGCTGGAAATCGCCCGCCACGCCGTCCAGAAAAGCCGCAGCATCACCGTGGTGGAAGGATACACCGACGTTATCATGTGCCATCAATACGGCGTGGATGACGTGGTCGCCGTCCTCGGCACCGCCCTCACCGAGCGGCATATCCCACTGCTACGACGGTTTGCCGATACCGTCAATCTCGTCCTCGATGGCGATGAAGCCGGTCAGCGGCGGACGAACGACATTTTGGAGATCTTTGTCTCCGCGAATATGGACTTGCGGATTCTGACGCTCCCCGAAGAATTCGACCCGGCTGAATTCCTGGTCGAACGGGGGGGCGAAGCCTTCCGCGAGTTGATGTCCGGCACTGTTGACGCTCTGGAGCACAAGATCCGCGTTGCCACCCGTGGCATCGACCTCGTTCGTGAATCCCACAAGGCGAACCAGGCTCTCGAAGAGATTCTTGCCACTCTCTCTCGCGGTCTGCCGCCGGGAACACTCGACGCAACGGCTTTGCGAGCCAACCAGCTGCTCTCCCGACTCGCCCGCGAGTTTCGACTGGAGATTGCCGACGTCCGCGAACGGTTCTTGCAGTTGCGGAAGAGCGACGCGGCGAAGTCGCCTTCCAAACCGACCATCGAAGGGGACTCGGTCAGGACGCATAAATTGGCGGAGCTTTCGGCTCGTGAAATCGAGCTGCTAGAGCTGTTCGTCATGCACCCCGAGCTCGCCCCGACGGCCCTATCCGAAATCTCCGAGGACGACCTCACCGCCGCAGCAGCCCGGTTGCTCTTCCGCACTTATCGCTTGCTGGAAGAAGCGGGCGAGTCGCTTGAATTTCAAGTTGTCTTGGCTCAGATCGAAGAGCCAAGTTTGAAGAATCTGCTGGTGCAGCTCGATGACGTCGCAACCAAAAAGCAGGCCAAAGTGAATTTGGACCCTGCCTCCCGCATGCGAAGCGTCATCGGCAAGTTCCAGCAACATCACGTCCAGCGGCAGCTACGGGATACCGAGGCGAAGCTGGAGCAGAACCACTTTAACCCCGAGGAGCAAGTTGACGTATTGAAGAGCATGATTGCGGCCCAGCGCCGCCAGCAGGGGCTCGACATCGGACGTTAAAGAGCCCAGATACATCTCCCGTTAGACCCAAACGCTAGTTCAAGGAGGAACGACCCGTGACATTTCCCGTATCCGAATTGCAGACGCTCGTTGCCAAGGGGCGGACCCAAGGCTACCTAACCTACGACGACGTCAACAACTACCTTCCCGACGAAGACGTCAATCCCGAGAAGCTCGACAACCTGCTGGTTGCCCTTGAGGAAAAGGGGATTGAGCTCTTCGACAAGGCCCCCGGCCACATCGCCCCCAAGGCGCTGCCCAAAGAGGACGACGGGCCGGTGCTCCTCAAATTCGAGGACATCGCCAAGAAGCTCAACAGCGATCCGATCCGGTTGTACCTCTCGCAGATGGCGGAGATTCCGCTGCTCTCGCGAACCGAGGAGATCTCGCTGGCCAAGAAGATCGAAGTCACTCGCAAGCGATTCCGCCGCACGCTACTCTCCTGCGACTATGCCATGCGGGCCACGGTGGCCTTGCTAACGCAGGTCTACAAGGGGGAGCTGCCGTTCGACCGGACCATCAAGGTTTCGCTCACCGAGCAGCTCACGAAAGAGCAGATCATGGCTCGAATGCCGCATAACCTGCGGACCATTGAGCACTTGCTCGACGCCAACCGGCGGGACTTCGCGATGCTGATTCGCAAGTCGGCTTCTCGCGAAGAGAAAATGGCGGCCCGCAAGACATTCCTCCGTCGTCGGAGAAAATGCCTGCAACTGGTGGAAGAGCTTTCGCTTCGCACGCGCCGAGTGGCTCCCTTGATGAAGCAGCTCGAGGACCTGTCCCGGCGGATGGACTTCATCGTGTCGCGCCTCGACGTGATTCGCGGCAACGATGATTGCCGCCGAGAGCGGAGCCGCCTCCGCCACGAGCTGCATGACCTGATGATGATGACACTGGAAAGTCCGCGGAGCCTCCGCCACCGCTGCCGCAGCGCCCGGAGCCAGTCCAGCGAGTATGAGATTGCCAAGCGGAACTTGTCGAGTGGCAACTTGCGCCTTGTCGTCTCCATCGCCAAAAAGTACCGCAACCGCGGGCTGACATTCCTGGACCTCATTCAGGAGGGCAACACCGGCCTGATGCGGGCGGTGGACAAGTACGAGTATCGCCGCGGCTTCAAGTTCAGCACGTACGCGACCTGGTGGATTCGTCAGGCAATCACACGGGCCATCGCCGACCAGGCGAGGACGATTCGCATCCCGGTCCACATGATCGATGTCCTGAGCAAACTGCGCAATATCCAGAAGAGGCTCTTGCAAGATTTAGGGCGCGAGCCGACAACGGAAGAGATCGCCACGCAGATCGACCTGCCGCTGGAAGAGGTCCGCCGCGTGCTGGACATCGGCCGGCATCCGGTCAGTCTCGACCGCCCGGTGGGCGAAAGCGAGGACTGCAGCTTTGGCGAGTTTTTGGAGGACAGCTCCAGCGACAACCCGGTCCAATGTGCGAATAATGTCATTTTGCGGCAAAAGATCGACGGCCTGCTCAAGACGCTCACCTGGCGGGAGCGGGAAATTATTCGCCTCCGTTACG
>SXOA01000006.1 GCA_005778405.1 Planctomycetaceae bacterium | reverse complement strand
TCGAAGCCCGCCCGCTTCCGGTTGAGGCCGCCCGGGCCGAGGGCCGAGAGCCTGCGCTCGTGGGTGAGCTGGGCCAGCGGGTTGGTCTGGTCGACGACCTGCGACAGCTCGCCGCGGCCGAAGAAGTATTCGATGGCGGCGGAGATGCTCTTGGGGTTAACCAGGCTACGCGGGGTCATGTCCTCCAAGTCCTTGAGGCTCATCCGCTCCTGCACGGTGCGGCGCAGCTTGAGGAAGCCCTTGCGAAGCTCGTCACTCGCGAGTTCATCGATCGTCCGCAAGCGGCGGTTGCTGAGATGATCGATATCGTCGACATGGGCGCTTTCGCCGTGCTCCATCAGCACGATGACGTAAGCGATGGAAGCGATGAGGTCCTCAGGGCGGAGTGTCATTTCCTTCTCGGGCGTGTCGAGCTTCAGCTTGCGGTTGATCCGGAACCGGCCGACGCGGCCGAGGCGATAGCGGTTGACGTCGAAGAACTTTTCGGCGAACAAAGTGCGAGCCTTTTCGAGCTGCGGCGGATTGCCGGGACGCAGGCGCTGGTAAATGCGAAGCAACGCCTCTTCGTGACTGCTGGTAGTGTCTTCGGCCAGGCTGTTGAAGACGAGCGCGACCTTGGGAGAAGGAATGACCTCGCACTTGGTTACGCCGGAAGTGCAGATGGTTTCCGCGGCGTTCTTGCTGATTTTATGGCCGGCTTCGACGATGATCTCGCCGGCCCGCTCGCTGCCGCTGGGATAAACGACGTCATCGACCGAAATCTTGCCTTCAATCTTCACGACGCTGCGGCCGTCCGAGATTTTTTCGATAGTCGGCTTGTAAAAGGCGCGAATCAAGTCGGAATCGGTGCCGAATTTGGGGCTCATGGCGCGGAGCAGCGTCATGGCCGAGAACTTGCCGCTCTGGTCGATGCGGACACTGAGCGTTTCCCGCTTGGTGACGTTGACTTCGATCCAGCTCCCGCGCTCGGGAATGATGCGGCACGAGGGGAGCTTGCGGTCGGTGGTTCCCTCCTCTTCCATCACGAAGTCAACGCCGGGGCTGCGGTGGAGTTGGCTGACGACGACGCGCTCGGCACCGTTGATGATGAACTCTCCGCCTCCAAGCATTACCGGAATGTCGCCCAGATAGACCTCTTCCTCGATCGGCTGCTCCTTGTTGAGGCGGAGCCAGATGCGGAACGGTCGGCCGTAGGTCAGCCGCAACTGGCGGCATTCGTCGGGCGTGTAACGAGGCTTGCCCAGATCGTATTTGAGATACTCAAGCTTGATCGTCTTGTCGTAGCTTTCGATGGGGAAGATCTCGCGCATCACCCCTTCCAGCCCCTGGTCTTTCCGTTTTTCCTGCGGCACTTCATCCTGAAGGAAAGCCTTGTAGCTGTCCGTCTGAATGATGGTCAGGTCGGGAATAATCTGGGCTTCGCGGCCGCTGCCGAAACGACGGACTTCTGCCGGGGTGAGACGCCGCTCTGCGGGAATGGCCATGAGAAACTCTGCTCCGTGGAAGATTGGGGCCTTCAGTCATCCTTGACCGCGAGGGAGGGGATGGGACTACAGGCAAACCGACGAGGCGGGACTGATATCCAGCGGGAAACTAAAAAGCGGGAAACCAGCGCGCAAGGGAACCCCGGGCCAGTCCAGATGGAACAAACCGCTGGATCGGAACGGGGTGTACAACAGCGTACCTGCTCGGACCCTGCCGCAAGGCCACGGCGAGGGCAACCTGGTGACTGAACAAACTGCAACGCGTTCTGAACGATCCTGCTGAATTACTTCAGCTCGACCGTCGCACCGACAGCTTCCAACTCCGCCTTGACCTTGGCGGCGTCTTCCTTGGAAACCTTTTCCTTGATCGTCGGCTTGGGGCTTTCGACCAGCTTCTTGGCGTCCATCAGCGAAGCACCGGTGAGGTTCTTCACCACCTTGACGACGTCCAGCTTCTTATCGCCGACGTTCGCCAGGACCACATCAAATTCAGTCTGCTCGACAACTGCTGCAGGGGCTGCCGCCACCGCGCCGCCGCCTCCACCACCGCCGCCGGTGGCTGGTTCAATGCCGTAGGCTTCCTTGATGTAATCAGAGAGTTCTTTGGCCTGCTTGAGGGTCAGGCCGGCGATCTTATCGCCCAGCTCCTTTAATTCAGGAGCAACTGCAACGTCGGACATGGCTTAAGGATCCTTTCTCGCGTAGCTCGTTTGGGCTGAAGATATTGCGGCCCAGGCTTTGCACCATGGGACGATTTGGCCCAAACAACATAACGTAAGGTATTTGAAGAAAATGCAAAAGCCCCCGTCACTCGCCGGGGGCAAAAATTCTAGATAATGTGTGCCGCTCGCGGAGCGAGCGGATTACACTAGGCTGCCGGGGCTTCTTCCCCTTCCGACTTCATCTTGATCTGGCTGAGCAGAAGTCCGCCTGGTGCCTTGATTTGCGACAAAAGATTGGCTCCGGGAGCCAGAATCTGCCCCACAAGGAGGCCGATTTGCTGGGTCCGGTTTGGCCATTTGGAAACTTCCAGCAGCTTTTCGGCGGAAAGCTTCTCGCCGTCCATCACGCCGCCTCGAGACTTGCACTTCTCAAACTCGGGCTTTTTCTGGATTTCGACGATTTCCTTAGCTAGGGAAACAAAGTCCTCCCCCCCCCAGACCACGGCCACACTGCCATCGCTGCCTTCAAAAGCACTGACGAGCGTTGTCCCTTCCGTCGCCCGTTTCGCCAAGCTGCTCTTGACCACCAGCAGATTCAGCTTTTTGCCGCGCAGTTCCTTGCGGAAGTTGAATGTGGAAAGCGAGTCCATGCCAATCACGTTGACCAAAACGGCGTCTTGCACGCCTTTGAGACGGCGGGAATATTCTTCCACCGTCATGTTTTTGAGTTCTTTGCTCATAATCGCACCGACATGGGAGATTGGAGCTTAGCCCCCGCGACTACGCGGGGAAGTGCCGCGTGGATGCGGCGGCTAAGCGGTGTTTAGTTGCGTTCTTACAGTGCCACACGGACCGAAGGACTCATTGTGCCGCACAGAGCCACGCTTTTCACGTAGTGGCCTTTGATCGAATTGGGCTTAAGGCCCAGGACAAAGTGAATGAAAGTGTCAATATTTTCGTGGAGTTTTTGGGCATCAAAGCTCATCTTGCCGACGACGGCATGCACGATGCCACCGTTGTCATTGCGAAACTCGACTTTGCCCGCCTTATATTCCTTGACCACGCGGCCAACATCGGGAGTAACCGTTCCAGCACGCGGGGACGGCATCAGACCGCGCGGACCGAGCACTTTGCCTAGCGGACCGACGAGGCCCATCATATCCGGCGCCGCGATGCAGACATCAAACTCGGTCCAGCCGTCCTTGATCTTCTGAGCGAGCTCCTCCTGGCCGACTTCGTCGGCTCCGGCGGCTCTGGCAACTTCGGCCATTTCACCTTTGGCAAAGACAACCACGCGCTGCGTTTTGCCGATTCCGTGGGGCAGCACGACCGAGCCGCGGATAATCTGGTCGGCTTGTTTGGGATCGACCCCGAGCCGCATGTGGATTTCCACCGTCTGGTCAAATTTGGTGGTGCCGAATTTCTTGAGCTTGTCGACAGCAGTCGCCAGAGGGACGGGGGTTTCCGACGCCTGGGAAGCGAGAGCACGAAAGCGTTTGGATTGTTTGGGCATTTGTAATTCCAACTTCATTCAATAATCAAGAACGGCAAGCGGAGCGAGCCGGCCACTAACCTTCCACGATAATGCCCATGCTGCGAGCGGTTCCCTCAATCATCCGGCCGGCATGGGCCAGATCGCGAGCGTTGAGGTCTTCCATCTTCTGCTTGCAAATGGCTTCAATGTCCGCCTTGGTCACCTTGCCGACTTTATCCTTGTTCGGCACGCCAGAACCCTTGGCAATTCCGGCTTTGATCTTGAGCAGTGCCGAAGCCGGAGGGCTTTTGGTCTTAAACTCAAAAGTGCGGTCGTTGTAAACGGTAACCACGACCGGAATCGGGATGCCGTTGTACTCGCGGGTCCGCTCATTGAACTGAGAAACGAACTGTCCCAGGTTGATGCCGAATTTGCCGAGCGAGGTGCCCACCGGGGGTGCAGGGGTGGCCTGTCCGCCGGGAACCTGAAATTTCGCACTGCCGGTTACTTGCTTGACCTTTGCCATATTTCACTTTTTTGCTACCCGCACAGGGCGTGGGCGGGTTGTTGATTTAGAGTTTCTCGATGTTCCAATGTTCCATTTCCACCGGCGTGGGACGGTTGAAAATGGTGATTACAACCCGGACGCGGCCGTGGGCTTCGTCAATCAGGTCGATATCTCCTTCAAAGTTCTGGAAGTTTCCTTCCTTCACTCGAACTTTGTCCCCAATCTTAAACGGAATGGCCGTCTTGACCTGGGTTCCTTCATCCTCGACCGCTTTGCTCGAACGGAGGATCCGCTCCACATCCTTGGGGTCCATGGGAGAGGGCTTGCCGCCAGCTCCCGTAAAGTCGCCGATGCCGGGAGTCTCCCGGACGATGAACCAGGTCTCGTCGTTGACCGACATATTGACCAGGATGTAGCCCGGGTAGATCTTCCGCTTCACGACGCGACGTTTGCCGGTTTTGGTGAATTCAGCCACGTCCTCGGTCGGAACGACGACTTCTTTGAAGAAGCGGTCGAGCCCTTCCATCTTCACCTTGCGCATCAAAGCGTCTTTGATGGAATCCTCGCGGTTGACCTGGACCTTGAGGATGAACCACTCGTATTTCAGGTCGCCGTCTCCGGCGGATTCGTCGATGAATTCGAGCGGTTCAGCGAAAGGAAGATCCACTTCGGGCTCATCCTCGATTTCGTCCTCCGGCTCGGGAACTTCGCTCGCTACAGTGGAAACGGGGGACAGTGGCAGCGAAGCGGATGCCTCGGCCAAAGGTCCCCCAGGGGTTTCCCCGGAAAGGTTCGAGCTTTCGGGCTCGATAGTCACGCGAGCAACCTCCTCAGGTTAAACAGGTTATGGCGGAACGATTCCAAGCTTCACCAATACATACCGCAGCAGCAAGTCGTAAACGAACACGATCACGGTCAGCCCCAGGATCAGGATGATCACTACGGCCGAAGCCCGCACCAACTGTTGCTGGGTGGGCCAACTCACTTTGCTCATCTCCGCTTCGACCGCAATCAAAAAGTCGGCGAAGGGAGCGTAATTGACAATCCGATATCCCAGCCACATTCCAATCATGAGAATGACCACCGGTGCCCCGTACCCCAGGTAGGCGGAACCGCCAGCAGCCCACTGATCCACGAAAGACCAGAGGGAATTCCGAAAAACATAGACGCGGTAGGCCAACAACGCGGCAGCCACCCAGACGGCGATGCACGTCAACTGACGCGTCATTTTCCCCTGAGTGCGTTTATAGATCTCTCCCCGGGTCAATTCCTGGAGGAAGAGTACAAACGCGTTTGGGGTTATTGCTTTGTCCTTCATGGCCATCAGTCCGCGGGTCCGTGCGGTCTCAAAATCGTCTTTCGAAGTAGTCAGTCTACCAATTTTTCATTTCAGGTGTTACCCAAACAACAATGTCCGCCAGGCAACCAAGCCCGGCGGACAAAGCAGGGGCGGAGGGAGTCGAACCCGCAACCGCTGGTTTTGGAAACCAGTGCTCTGCCAATTGAGCTACACCCCTCTAGCCTCATTGCAGCGAGCTGCGGCGAGTCTCTCCATCTATTCGTAGCCGCGGCGGGGTTCATTACGCCGCGGCTCAGGTTTCTATTTACAGCCGGCTCACGGAGTGAGCGGACCACGTTGCTATTCGATGATCTTCGTCACGACGCCTGAACCGACCGTGCGGCCACCTTCGCGAAGAGCGAAGCGGATGCCGTCGTCCATGGCGATAGGCTTGTGCAGCTCGATGGACAACTTGACGTTGTCGCCGGGCATGCACATTTCGGCCCCGACCAGGTTGGCGGTTCCAGTGACGTCCGTGGTTCGGAAGTAAAACTGCGGGCGATAGCCGCTGAAGAACGGAGTGTGGCGACCCC
>SXOA01000040.1 GCA_005778405.1 Planctomycetaceae bacterium | reverse complement strand
TCGACGAAGAAGTCGCCCGGCTGCACCTGGAGCAGATCGGCGTAAAGCTGACGAAGCTCTCCGCCAAGCAATCAGAATACCTCGGAGTCGCGGTCGAGGGGCCGTACAAGCCGGAGCATTACCGGTATTAAGCCGTCAAGATCGCGATCACCTTGCACGCTAAACCTATTGAAGTTTTTTTTGAAAGGGCAAACCAATCATGACGTCACTTAAAATCTTCGCCACGACAGGCGTGGCTGCCTTGTTTGTTGCTGTGCAAGGCTGCGGCTATTACTCCAGCAAACCAAACGACGGCCCTGGTGTGACGGAAGCGGATGTTAAGAAGATCATGGATGAGGCTCAGTCTGCTGACAAAGGCCCGACGAAGCCCGCTGTCGTGGAGTTCAATGCTGAGGAAATGATGGAGGGCCTCACATTTCCAATGGCTGCCAGCTCCATCCGAAGCGCTCTCGCCGGGGGTAGGCGGCGTGTAACGGGGAAGGTCTTGGAGTTGAACCCGGCAGAAAGTGAGTCCCTTTTTGTGATTCTTGATGGTGGCACGCACCAGGGTAAAGCCTACAGGGTCAAATGCACCTTCGCGGCGGACCAGGGCGCGGCACTGAAACAAGTGAAGGCTGGCGACAAGATCCACATTGAAGGAACGAGCGATGGCATCGTTAACGATGCCACCTTGGAATTCAAGGATTGCGTGCAGAGTGCTGAAAGTGACGCGGAGCCAGAAGCCGGAACGGAAAAGAGCCCAAGCCCAAAGCCCTAGGCGAGTGCTAGCATGCACCTTGTCCTTCCGAACTTCTCCCTCGTTCTTGCGGTTTCATGCCCACCATTCAAGCCTTTCGCGGATTGCGTTACGATCTCGGCCATATTGGCTCCCTGAGCGACGTGGTGACGCCGCCGTACGATGTCATCGGTCCCGAGTTCCAGGACGCTCTCTACAAGCGGCACCCGGCGAACTTCATTCGCCTGGAACTCAACCGGGACGAGCCGGGAGACACCTCGACCGGAAGCAGTGAGCAGAGCAACAAATACGGCCGGGCAGCAAAGTTCCTCCGCCACTGGCGGCAGGAGGGCCTGATGCAGGTGGACCCCGACGCGGCGCTCTATGTCTATCACCAGACGTTCACAACGGAAGGGGGCGAGTTTACGCGGCGAGGCTTTATGTGCCGCGTTCGCCTGGAGCGGTTTGGCGAGGGGAAGATCTATCCGCACGAAGAAACCCACTCCGGACCCAAAGCCGACCGCCTGCTGCTGACCAAGGCGACGAAAGCGAATCTCAGCCAGATTTTCGGCCTGTATCCTGACCCGCAGAACCAGGCCCAGAATCTGCTGGAAGATACCGTCAAAGGGCAAACGCCTCACACCGCGACGGATCACCTAGGCGTCGTCCACCGGATGTGGCCAGTCATCAATTCCAAGGTCATCACGGACGTGGCGGCCATCATGGGCCCCAAGCCCATGTTCATTGCGGACGGCCACCATCGTTACGAAACGGCCTGCAACTACAAGGACTTTCTGGCTGAACAAGGGGCGCTCGACTCTGAGCATCCCGCCAATTTCGTGCTCACGCAATGCGTCAGCATGAACGATCCCGGCCTGCTCGTGCTCCCCACGCATCGCCTCTTCCGCGGCGTGCCGGCGATGACTTCACAAGAGTTGCAAAACAAACTCGGCGGCAACTTTACTTCGGAGTCGTTCGGCTCCGGTCCCGAACTTGCCGCGAGCGCTTGGGAGAAGATCGAAGTAGAAGGAGATCAGGGTCAGCTTGGGCTCTACACCGCACGTGACAATACTTGGACCCTGGCGAGCGTCACTCCCGCAGGCCTGGCGAAGCTCGCCGAGCTCGCGCCCGAGCACAGCAGTGATTGGCAAGGTCTGGGCGTGTCCATCCTGCACCGCCTGGTAATGGACAACCTGCTCGGCCTGGCGAACCTCCCCAAGCCGATGTACGTCCACTCGGTGGACGAAGTGATCGAGAACTTGCAAAAAGGGGACGCAGTGGGCCGCGACGCCACCGGCCAAATGGGAGCCGGCGGCCAATTCGAGCTCGCCGCCCTCGTCATGCCCGCCACCGTGGACCACGTCCGCGCCATCAGCGAGCATGGCGAGCGAATGCCGGCCAAGAGCACCTACTTCTACCCCAAGCTCCTGGGCGGCATGGTGGTGCATTTGCTGGAGTAGTGCAGTTCCACGTGGAACCCCAGCTTCTCCTCTCTTCTCAGCTTACCTTTCACAGTGTGCGTTTCACGTGAAACGGGAAAACTGGGTAAGTTGTCCGTTCCACGTGAAACAAGCTCGCAAATCCCTAAGTAACATTCCGCGGACTTGCGTTACTCAGTATCATCCGGCCGCGCCGGCAGTGCGCGCAAAGGGCAAGAGTCTTGGAAACGGAGGAACTTGGTGGTCCGGATTCTGTGCGTGGCAAATCAGAAGGGAGGGGTCGGCAAGACCACCACTGCCATCAACTTGGCGGCTGGGCTGGCGCGCTCCGGCTCGCGCACACTGCTGATTGATTTGGACCCGCAATGCAACGCTTCATCCGGCTTGGGCATCGCTCCAGCCCCGCGTCATCCGCTCATTCTCCGTCAGCCCATCCACGAATCGGTCATTCCCGCAAAAATACCAAACCTCGAACTTCTCCCCGGCAGCCGCAGCTTTCAGGACGTGGACGCCCTGGCCCGCAGCGATGAAAGCCAGGCCGATTTGCTCCGGCAGCACCTGCTCCGCGAACTCGAAGGGTACGATTTCGTTCTTATCGATTGCCCGCCATCGCTGGGGACACTGACGCAAACCGCGCTTTCCGCCTCCACGGAAGTCCTGATGCCGATCCAGTGCGAATACTTCGCTATGGAGGGGCTGACACAGATGATTCAGGTCATTCGGGGTGTGATGCAGCGATTTCCCGGACGGCTCGAATTCGGAGGCATCGTTTTGACGATGTATGAAGCAGCACTGGAATTGACGCACGAAGTGGATGCCGAAGTCAGGGATTTCTTCGGCGAGATTGTGCTGGGGACGGTTGTGCCGCGGGACGTGGCGGTGGCGGAAGCCCCCAGCCACGCCTCCAGCGTGCTGGATTACGCTCCCCGCTCTCGCGGGGCGCGGGCTTACATCGAACTCTGCATGGAGGTACTTGAGCGTGAGTAAAGACCGACGGCTTGGGCGGGGACTGGCGGCACTTCTGGGCGCGCCGCTGTTTGACGAACAGAACCAAACTAGCGCAGGTGATCCTGCGCCGCCATTACAAGGTGCTAGCACGCTGGCGAGTTTCACGCCTCCGTCACCATCGCTCGAAAAACCCGCGGTCGAAAACGGCGGCCTCCTCCAACTTGCCGTGGACGAAATCGAGGAAAATCCCTTCCAACCCCGCCGGGATTTCAGCGAAGCGGAAATCGCGTCGCTGGCCGAGAGCCTGAAGGAGCATGACATGCTCCAGCCCGTACTTGTGCGGCGCGTGAATGGACGGTACCAGCTCATCAGTGGCGAGCGGCGTTTACGGGCCTCGAAACTGGCGGGCTGGAAAACGATTCCTGCCCGTCTGCGTGAAGCCGATGATCGCCTGGTGGCGGAACTGGCCATCGTCGAGAACTTGCAGCGGCAGGATCTCAACCCGATTGAAAAGGCTCTCTCTTTCAAGCGGTATCTCGATGAGCATCGCTGCTCGCAGGAAGACCTGGCTCGCCGTTTGAAAATCGATCGCAGCACCATCGCCAATCTGATGCGCCTCTTGGAGCTGCCGCAGACGGTTCTCGACTGTCTCCGCAACGGTATTATCACCGCCGGCCACGCCCGCGCGCTGCTACCGTTGGGCGATGACCGCGAACAGATTGAGATGTGTGGCCGAATCGGAAGAGAAGAACTCAGCGTCCGTGACGTGGAACGGATGGTCGGCGAGAAGCTGCTGGAGGAGGATGGCGAGCATGACTTGCTCCCCGGACCTGGCAGCGAGACGAAACGAAAAAAGAAGGCCGGTAGCGAGCAAGTGGCGGCTCTCGAACAGGAACTGCGGCTGGCACTGGGAATGAAGGTCGAAATCAAGCAGTCTTCCGCCGGTAAGGGAAAGCTCGTCGTCCATTTTCAGAATCACGACGAGTTCGAGAGCTTGCATAACTCGCTGACGGAATCGCTTGGCGGCGGCGGATTGAAGCGGGCGGCGTAAAACAAAAGTACTCCTCACGCTCCGCGTGAGGACTTTCATCTCGCGGAACGAGATGGGTCCTATTCTCTTGGCAGGCTGGAAGCCTACCCCACAAAATAAAACAGCCCGCGGTTCCTTTGGGGGAGCCGCGGGCTGCTTGTTTTTGGTGAAAGGAAAGAGGAGTAACCTTACGATTTGGAGAGGGCCGCGTCCTTACAGCCCCCGGTTTGCTCGCCAGGTGGATCTTGCATGTGGGCCCCTCCTTCTTGTGTAGATTGGATTTTTCGCTCGTCGCCGACGTGGTTGCTGGCGACGCTTCTTGTTTATCAAACTCTGGTCAGGGGCCGCAATAGTTTTTGGGAAATTCCAGCTACAAAAACTCAAGTTTTCCCTCGCAGCGTGCCGGTGGTGACGACTGGTAAAACTTCGCGGGGGGGCCGGTCTCATTTCGCCCGGAATTCAGTATTCCTGCTACAATTCGGGATTCGGAAAGAACCCATTTCACGTAGCAAAAGGAAGCGAAAATGTCCCGCTGGCTGATACTCTCCCTGATGGCAACCGGCCTGCTTGTCACGCCGCTTACGGCCCAAGATACTCCCGCGTCCAAAACCAAGGCCAAAGTCGAACCAAAGGCCGGACCACCCAAAACCAAAACGGAAACCAAGCCAAAGACCGAACCCCCCAAAGCCGAGCCTCTCGATGAAAAGACCGTCAAGGAGCGGGCCAGCTATGCGATTGGGATGAATTTTGGCAAGAACCTGGCACAGGGAATCAAACAGGACGGCGCGGATGTCGATCTCGACTTGCTGCTCCAGGGGATTAAGGATGCGTTGACCAAAGCTAAACCAGCCTATTCGGAACCAGAGTTGACCGCCGCCATTGAAGCGTTTGGCAAGGCACTCGAAGCGAAAGCCGCTACGGCCGGCAAGGCTGCCGCGGAAAAGAACAAGAAGGAAGGAGACGCCTTCCTTGCACAGAACAAGAAGGAAAAGGGAGTGCAGACGACGGCTACCGGCTTGCAATACAAAGTGATCAAGGGGGGCGATGGCAAGGCACCCCAGAAAACCGACACCGTTCGCGTGCATTATCACGGCACTTTGCCTGACGGCACGGTCTTCGACAGCAGCAAGGATCGTGGCGAGCCGATTGAGTTTCCGGTAACGGGCGTCATCAAGGGGTGGACTGAGGCGCTTCTTAAGATGAAGGTCGGCGATAAGTGGATGCTTTACATCCCCTCTGACCTCGCCTACGGCCCCCAGCAGCGCAGCGAAGCCATCGGCCCCAATCAGGTCCTGGTGTTTGAAGTAGAGCTGCTGGGGATTGTGGGTGAAAAGTAAGCGATTTACTTTTTCAGCAAAAACGCCGCCAGGTCCTTGAGTTCCTGCGGCGTCAAGTTATCAACCAGCCCGGCGGGCATGATCGATTGCTCGCTGGGCTTTTTCCGTTCGATGTCCCGTGGGTGAATGCGGTGAACGCGGCCATTCTGGTCCGCCAGTTTCAGCGTGCCGTCGACTTCTTCACCGACATAAAGTCCGGTGATCGCTTCGCCGTCGTTGGTGAGAATGACCCACGGAGTGAACTGTGGAGCCATCTCGCGGCTGGGCTGGACGAGCGACTGGATGAACCGCTCGCGGGACATCGATTTGGCGATGGTCGAGAGATCGGGGCCGACCGTGTAGCCGCGGCCCTCGTATTCGTGGCAGCGGAAGCAACTGCCGACTCGGAGGTGGAAGAATACTCGCTCCCCAGCAGCCGCATCTCCTTCGCCGATGGCGAGCTCGAGCCAGGCGGGCAGATCCTCGGACTTAGGGAGATCCTTCGGAGGATTGCGGTTGATGACTCGTTGCGCGAGCACCTTGTGCGGCCCCTCAAGCTTGTCGCCCAGTTCGGCAAGTTGTTGTTTCTCTTTGGGCAACAGGTCGAAGCCTCGCAATGCCCGTAAGGCCTCGTCCGCGACTTCGGGCACCTTGTCGTCGGCAAGTTCCAGGAGCAGCTTTCGATCCTCGCGGTTGCCCGGAGACAGCCCGAGGATCGCCTCGCACCGCTCAATCGCCGAAAGACTCTCGTTCCTGCCGATCTCGCGGAGCTCGGACCAGCGCTCCGCCTCTGGCCGCTGGCGAATGGTGCGCACCGCTTCCAGCCGAATGGCGGCGTCGGAATCCTTCAGTAACTTCTTGAGGAGTTCCACGGTCAGTTGCGGATGATCGGGCCGCAAACTGCGGATCGCAAAGCGGCGGATGACGGTCGGCGTGGTTTCACCGGAGTTGAGGATTTTGAGCACGTACTCTTCGCCCGCCGATTCCAGCCCAGGATCCCGTTTTGGTTCTTTCCGCTCCAGGAGATCGAGGGAGGCGAGGCAAGCCTCAAAGAGCTGCCGTGTGGTGGCCCGTTTTTCCAGGCACTCAAGCAGGTTGCCCTTCTGCTCCTGGCGGCGGCCTTCGCCGATCCAAATGACCGCTTGCAGGCGGACTTCGGCATAAGGGGACTTAAGCATGTAGGGGGTCAGTTCAGCTTCGTATACCGGGTTTGCCTGACGGAGTCCTTCGTCCAGAGCAACTCGATAGGCAGCATCCTTGTTCTCCTTGATCATTTCACGAAAGCTCTCGATGTTCTGAGAGTTGACGGGAAGCGTTGCTGAGGCTGGATCGATGGCGATGAACCGAGCGATGGCTTGATAGAGGAATGGATCGAAGAAATATCCCGTGGGATCCTTAACGGGTGCCAATTCCGACAGGTGGAGCCCAGCCCTGACGGACGCAACAACAGACTCGTCCCATTGCTTGAGCGACGTGAGAACATTGATCTTTGCCTCGTGATTCCAATCTTTTGGTAGCGAATCGACCTCTTTGACAAAGGCCCGAAATAATTCCGGATGGCGAAGCGCCACAAGCGAAGCGGCTTCTTGGAGTGCCGGCCGATTGGCAAGATAAGTGCGGGCGGCAAGCGAACGGGCGCGGTCATCCTTGCAAGCTGCCGCGAGTCCGAGCAGAGTCTCCTTGTTGAGCTTTCGGGCGGCTGCTTCTCGCCAGGGACCGTGCGGAGACTTGATTCCAAGTTCAGGCTCCTCCGGGCGATTGGGTTTGGGCTGGTTCTTAGCTGACAGCCGCCAGACTCGCCCCTTGCCGTGAAGCTCGTAGGACTTGTCGACCCAGTCGCTGAAGAAGAGGGAGCCATCGGGCGCGAGGGCCAAGCCGACGGGACGGAAGTTATCTCCGCCGGTGATGACCGGAGTCATTTCCGCGGTGAAGCTAGCACCGCGAGGCTTGAGCTTGTAGCGCTCCAAACGATGGTCCCCCCAGGAAGTGACGAGCAGGTCGCCGATGTATTCGCTCGGCAGGTTGTCTGACTCGTACGCCAGCACGGTGCAGGGGGCTTCGCCGGTCCCCGCCACCATCGGCAGCGTACCGGGCAGTTCGCCGTTCCACGCCGTGAAGGGATGCACTCCCTTGCGGCCGTTGCGAAAGCGATAGCCGTAGTCGCCCCCTTCGACGATATGGAGCAAGCGGCAGGGAGGCCGCGAATCGGGATCGTTATCAACCGAGAACAGCCGGCCGAAGGCGTCAAAGCCGACGTGGAACGGGTTCCAGAAGCCGGTGGCGAATCTGCGGAGGTTCTTGCCGTCTTTGTCGCAGACATAGATGTTGCCCCCTTCGCCGCCGCCAGCAAGGCTCTTGCCATCGCTGCCGATCAACTTGTAGTCAGCTCCCAGGTTTTCGCCAAAGCCAAAACAGACATTGTCGGCCATATCAAACGCAAAGCCGGAAAGACCGTTGTGCGGATAGTCTCCCTTGGTCTCGAGGTGGGCAATCGGCGATCGTTCGTCGGATTTGCCGTCGCCGTCCTTGTCTCGCAGGCGAAAGATTTCGGCCCTTGTCGCGACGTAGACCGAGCCATCATGAAAGACGGCCAGGTTCATGGTGTGCTTCGTCCCCTCAAAGAACACGCTGATCTTTCGGGCCTTGCCGTCGGGGCCAAAATCTTGCATCAACAAGATGCGGTCGTGCTTCGGACCGTCGTATTTCTGCGGTGGGAAGTGGGTGTGGCTCTCAATGACCAGGACGCGGCCTTGGCTATCCACCGCCAGGCCGGTCGGCGTCCGCACATCCGGCGACTCCGCGACCAGTTGCAGTTGCAGGCGGTCGTCGTGAACCTTGGGCAGCTCGGCGGGTGCGGCAGCGAATAGAAACAGTGTGGTTGTCAGCGCGGCGATATTCATGGCATGATTCTCCTGGCACAGATTCTATCAGGAGCAGGCGACAACTTCATGAGCGCAGGACGACACTTGACGATGGCGGAACTGGAAGCAGGACTGCCGGAAATTCGCCGCTCACCGCGGGATGAGGGGCGACTTGAGATGATCGTAAGCCGGCCGCGGACGGGGGAGCGGGAGATTTTGGAGCGAGCCGAGCTGGATATTGAGCTAGGGCTGGTCGGCGACAATTGGCAGGCCCGCGGCAGCTCCATGACCGAGAACGGCGCGGCTCATCCCGAGATGCAATTGAATTTGATGAGCTCGCGGGCGATTGAGTTGATCGCCGCCGAGAGGAGCCGCTGGCAGTTGGCCGGGGATCAACTCTTTGTGGACCTCGACCTGTCCGGGGAGAATCTGCCGCCGGGGACGCGGCTGGCCATTGGCAGCGCCATTATCGAAGTTACCGCAGAGCCGCACACGGGATGCAAGAAGTTTGTGGATCGGTTCGGGCTGGAAGCGATGAAGTTTGTCAATTCGCCGATGGGAAGAGAACTGAACCTGCGCGGGATTAATGCGAAAGTCGTGAAGGCGGGAACAGTCGTGGTGGGAGACGTCATCAACAAGCAATGAGCCGACGTTCTGGGCAGGCTGGAAGCCTACCCCACTTTAGCGGTCGCGTTCCAGGAGGACGACGGAGGTATCGTCCATGCGGCCGGCTCCCTTGGTGGCGCGGTTGGACGCGGCGAACAGTTCTTCGAGGACCTCTTCCAGCGGCAGATGGGCGGTTTCCTGGAGGGTCTTGGTAATTCCCGCCAGTCCAAATTGCTGATGCCGCTCGTTGTCGTTGGGGAAGGCTTCTTCCAGCCCGTCCGAATAGAGCAGCACGCGGGAGCCGGGAGGAATCTCGACGAAAACGGAGGGATATTCCCAGTCCTCGGCGACGACGAGCGGGAGGCCGCATTGTTCGGCCACTCCCAGCGGGCGGACTTCGTTAGTGGCGAGGTCGTGAATCAGGGGAATTGGGTGGCCGGCGGAGGTCCATTGCAGCATGTGCCGCTCGGTATCGAGGCTGCCGTAAAGCAGCGTGATGAAGCCGCCGCTGTCCCCGGACACGACGGTGCTGCGGCAGAGGCGGCGGTTGACCTCGGTCACGAATTCCGCCGTGTCGGGATAGGACTGGTCGCGGATCATGCCGATGAGCGTGTGCATGGTCATGATTGACATGCAGGCCCGCATGCCATGTCCCGCGGCGTCCCCCAGAATCATGATCAGCGTGTTGTCGCGGACGCGGAAGGCGTCGTAGTAATCGCCGCCGGCCATCACCACGGGCTTGTCCCCCAGGACGCGAATCTCCGACGGCTCGTAGCGGGCCACGACTTTGTAGCCCGCCACTTGCGGCAGCGTGGCGGGAATCACAGACTCCTGCAACTGACGCACGGATTCGACTTCTTCCCGCAACTTGTCGGCGAGCAGCCGGGCCCGTTGGGCGAGGACGGACTGATAAGCTGCTTCCAGCATCGTGGTGAGCAGCATGATGAACTCGCCGCTGCTGTCGCGGAGCATGTAGGAATGCAGCCCAGCGAGGATGAACTTGGCGATATGACTGAGTTCCCCTTGGAACCATGCACCGACGATGGGGGTGTCCGGGCGCTCCCGGCGAATGCGCTGAAAGAGGGCAAAGCACTCCTGCTGGGCGGGAAAATTCAGCGCCAGGAGGATAACTTCGTAGTGTCCAGTTTTGAGCGCGGCTTCGAAATCGGCTGCATTGCCGAAAACGTCCGCGGTGTTATCGCCGATGTTGAGAAACGACTGAATCGTTTCGCCTTCAACCGAATTGTCCCAGCCCACAAGAATCTGCATGGCGATGGTTCCTCCTGGGCAGCCGGCGCGGCAAAAACTGCCATCTGCGCAGCAGACAACACCAACCGATTTCGAGCCCCGCCCAAGTGCGGCCCGATCATCGCCCTCCCTCAACCCCAATAAGATTTGATGCTTGGAAGGGACTCGTTATTGGGAAAACAGTGCCTTCCAGAAAAACCCCAGGAAAATTCGGGAACTAGGATTCGAACCTAGAATGACGGAACCAAAATCCGTAGTGTTACCGTTACACCATTCCCGATTGTCTGGCAGGGCCCAGGTCAATTCTACGTACCCTCAGAGACGCGCCAACCCGGTTGTCCGTTCGGTGACGCCCCATTCCAGGCTGAATCAGCTTTGCCGCCATTGTATGTTAACGATGGCAAACGAAAGCTGCTCCAGCTCAATCGCCAAATCAACCCCTTCCAGATTGACGTGCCTCGGCACGGTGATGGTGACCGGCGCGAAATTGAGGATGCCTTGAATGCCCGCCGCAACCAAGGCATCGGCAACTTTCTGAGCCGCGGGGGCTGGCACGGCGATGATGGCCAGACGAATGCCCAGTTTGGGGACGATTTCCACGATGCGATCGAGGTGATAGACCGGAATGTCCTCGAATTGTCTGTTGACCTTGGCGTCGTCCACATCAAAGACGCAGGCTACCTCGAACCCCTGATGGGTGAAGCCGCGATAGCCCAGAAGGGCTCTGCCGAGGTTTCCCAAACCGACCATGGCAATCGGCCAGCGCTGATTGGTTCCTAGGATTTCCTTGATCCGGGTGATGAGCTCACTGCAACGATACCCAATGCCGGGATAGCCAAACTGACCAAAATAGGCCAGGTCCTTGCGTACTTGAGCATCCGTAAACTCAAGCAGCTTGCCAAGTTGCGTGGAACTGGTAGTTTCGCTCCCGTCCCGCACCAGTCGCTGTAACTCCCGTAGGTACAAGCTAAGCCGATTGATAACAGCCTTCGGAATCGGACCCAAAGCGGAGGAGTCAGCCGGCTTGTCAGTGGGCTGCGTCATTTCAGTCGCTGGGAAGGTAAGGAACAGTCCAATCCGATAGGCAGTCCCTCCATTCTATGTCTCCCGGTGCCTCCGTCCAAGGACGCCCAGCGACTCTTCCTGCGCGCAAAAACCGCTTCCCGAGAGGGAAGCGGCTGTTTTGAGCGTCGCTTGTTTGCGGAACAACTTCAGATGGCGAGCCAACTACTTGGTGTAGTCGGCCGCGCTGTAGATGTTGCCATTGGTCTTGTTATAGATCCAGCCAAAGGCCGTGTCGTTGGCGGTCGGATCGGCCGTGACCACTTTCAACAGGTTCTGTTTGGTCGGGTCGACCACCGCGGGGTTGAACGGGATCGACTGCAAATAGGGGCCAAGCGCCGGCGTACCTGTGGTAGTACCGTCCGCGTTCGTCTTGGTGGTGAACTGTAGCGTGATGGCTGCAGCGTCGGCTCCGGTGGGAACCAGGCCCCCGTGTTGAGCCTTGTAAATCGCAATTTGCGAGCGGAGCGTGCTCAGATTGAAGAGCGACGTGCTATTCCTAGCGTCGGTCGTCGAATCGGTGAACTGCGGAATGACCGCGGCAGCCAGAATCGCCAGGATGACGACCACAATCAGGACTTCAACGAGCGTAAACGCTGATCGACGAGTCATACGAGACATAAAGAGTGTGCCCTCACGTTTGCGAACCCTGCGGCAGCAGCTCGAGAGCCGTTGGCTCTCACGGACCCCTGCCGCGTGTGAATGGAACTTGAAACAGGTGGGCTACTCACCGGCGAGCGGCGTCCGCTGGTTGATTCTTCCAGCCACCGCCTGTCACCCGAGATTGCCGTTACAGATTTCTAGGTTGCCGTTTGGTGCGAGTCAAAAAAAATGGAACGGGATATTTAATTTCCCCTATTGGCAAACTCTTCATTCCTTGCAGCGCCATCCCCGTCGCTCTCCGACACCGGGCAGGTGAATCCGCATGCTAGCAACCATTCGCACTACCTTTCCATTCGGAATAATCGCGCCTCGTTTCTCCTAAACCATGTATCCGTCATTAGTTAGCCATCGAAACAGCTCACCTTCTCAGGAAAAGTCTCTGGGAACGGCTCATTTTCTCCAGGCCTCCCATTACAGCCCGCTAGCCCAGTTTGACGATGTATTTCCCAACCGGTCCCTGCGCCGGCAAGCTGCGCGCTTGCTCGGAGCAGTTGAGGATTACGCGGCAAAAGCCCGCCTGACACGAGTCTGCGGGTTGCACCGGATGTGAGCCAAGTAGACCGGGATACCCCGCATTGGCGAATTACCTCGCCAGACCAGATGCACCACTTCCACGTTCGAACAGCAGTGAAGGAGAAGCAAATGAAGACCCTGATGGGCCTCCCGATTGTCGCGGTGCTCCTGACCGTGATCTCGGTGAACACCACCCAGGCCGCCTGTTGCGGCGCCGTCAGCTATAAGCATGTCGGCTGCACAGACCCGGTCAGCTATGGCTGCGCCAAGCAGCAGTGCCACACCGTGATGAAGACCTGCCGCGAAGTCGTGTACGAAAAGCAGTCTTATACCTGCTATAAGAATTGCTACAACACGACCTACGAGGACAAGGTCATCGACTGTGTCAAGAACGTCCGCGAGACCCACTATCGCGAATGCTCGTACACCGTCTGCAAGCCGGTCTACGAGACCCACTACCGCACCTGCAACTACACTGTTTGCAAGCCGGTTTGGGAAACCAAGACCAAAGACGTCTGCTACACCGTTTGCAAGCCGGTCTATGAAACCAAGACCCGCTGCGTCACGGTCTGCAAGCCGGTTTGGGAAACCAAGACCAAGGACATCTGCTACACCGTCTGCAAGCCGGTCTGGGAAACCAAGACCCGCGAGATTTGCTACACGGTCTGCAAGCCGGTCTGGGAAACCAAGACCCGGGACATCTGCTACACCGTTTGCAAGCCGGTCTATGAGACCAAGACCCGTGAATACTGCTACACCGTCTGCAAGCCGGTCTATGAGACCAAGACGCGGACCTACTGCGTCAACGTCTGCAAGCCGGTCTACGAGACCTGCACGCGGGAAGTCTGCCAGACGATTTGCAAGCCGGTTCACTACACCAAGGAAGTGACGGTCTGCTCGGGCCACTGGGACACCCAGGTGACCGAGTGCCCCGGCGCTTGCATTCGGAAGCGGGTTCGCGAGCCCGGCTGCTGGACCTGGGATCCCTGCTGCTGCCGCTGCGTCTATACGCCCGGCTGCTGCAAGATCGTGGAGTGCCAGCTCCCGCCGAAGCAGATCTGCAAGAAGGTCTGGGTCCCCTCGACCGAGGTCAAGACCATCAACTGCGTCCGGTATGAGCGGGAAGTCGTGAAAAAGACCGTCCCCTACACCACCTGCCGCATGGTGAGCGAGACCCAGCAGCGGACCTGCAACTACACGGTCTGCCACATGGTTCCCGAAACCAAAACCCGCACCTGCACGTACCAGGTTTGCCACATGGTCCCCCAGACCATCAAGAAGACCTGCACGTATAAGGTCTGCCACATGGTTCCCGAAACCTGCACCAAGACCTGCACCTACAAGGTCTGCCGCATGGTTCCCGAAACCTGCACCAAGCAGATCTGCTACAAGGTCTGCCACATGGTTCCGGAAACCAAGACCTGCACGTACCAGGTTTGCCACATGGAACGCCAGACCTGCACAAAGCAAGTTTGCTACCGGGTTTGCCACATGGAAAAGCAGTGCTGCACCAAACAGGTGCCGTACACCACGTGCCGTATGGTCCCCACGACCTGCATCAAGCGGATTCCCTACTGTGTCTGCAAGCAGGTGCACTACACCTCCACCATCAAAGTTCCCCACACGACCTGCACCAAGGTTCCCTACACGGTGACCAAGTGCTGCCCCCGCGTGGTTTGCAAGCAAGTTCCGGTGACGGTCTGCTGCCCTGACCCGTGCTGCGGCCGACGTCACGGTTGCAATTGCGGTTCGTAGGTTGGAAGCCTCCTTTCGCTGGTCGGATGCTGGCTGAAGGACATCTGGTCTGGCTTAAACCCCGGCGGCTCGGTTCAGGACGAACCGAGCCGCCGGTTTTCATTTCTTGGCAAAGAAGCCCGCTGACTCCGTGAGCGGAGCCCCCTCGCCCCCTGGGAGAGGGCCGGGGTGAGGGTCCATGCCTTCCGCTAACCCGAAGCGCCAGCGAAAGAGCCCCGCCCTTAACACTCGCCTCTGACCTTCCACTCGCCCCCGCGCGATAACCGGCTGAGAAGGCACCGTGATTCATTGATTCAGCGCTCCATTTTCGCGCGAATCTGAATCAACCTCCTCTCCACAACTCCTTATCCCACCCCCACTTCCGCCCAGACGCCTGACCAGCCGCCCTCCTGAATCACCCATTTCTTGATTCATCAAAAACCCCATCATTCCTAGGGCTGTATCATCTATTTTATAACCTGTTTTTAACACACACCTACACAATCGCTCAGCATCTTAACGGCACATTATCTTCCCTTACAACCGACATGTCAAAGAACAAGTTGGAGCGATCGCCTTCAGGCAGTCAGGTTGGAGTCCCGGCTTCAGCCGGTCTTCAAATTCCGCCAGTAGGCGGGACCCCAGCACCCCCTCCATGCCCGCGCGCAGCTCCGCCGAGTACTATACGGAAGTTTAGTAAAGTAGGTTGGCACAGTCAATAGGTCGCCACAAAGATTTCCCGAAATATTACATTCGGGATTAGGCAGCGCCGGCAACCAGCTTTCGGGCCAGATTGAAGGCGGCAGACAACGCCACCGGCACCTCCTCGACCTTCCGGGCCATCGCGTATTGCCAGTGCCCATAGCTCCCGTCGGCATTCAGGGCCGCGACCCACCGCTGGGCGGCGACTTTCTTCACTTCGTCCAGCGGGTCATATCCCTTCGTCTCCAGCACCAGGTAAAACCCCTGTTCGGCGCGAGTCCCCCGGTGCTCGGCGCGGGTCTCCTGCCATTCGGCGCGGGTCTCCTGACCCCGCCGAAATGTCGGACCGAAGGTCTCCCCGCCCGCCGCCAAATGGAGACCTGCGGTCGGCCCGGTGGGCGAGGTCGGAGACCTGCGCCCAACATCTCCGCTGCGCCCAACTTCGAAATTCCCCTCCACTGCCAGCCGCACGGCAAAGTCGGCCAGATAGTCGTGCTTCTGGCCGTTGTGAAGATACGGAATGGCAAAACCCAGCCCGGCGTTCTTCACAAACGACGCGGTCGCTAGGTGCCGGTCGATGTGGAAGGCCGCCGCCTGCTCCCAGCGGATGGTGTCGGCGACGACGTAGTTGACGTGCGACTTCACCACCTCCCGCACGTCCTTGCTGGTCCAGTAATCGACGTCCGCGGTCGAAATCGCCCGCCGGTTTGCCTCATAGCGAGGGACTTCCGGGGCCTCCCCGCGGGACGTATCGGGCCGAATCGCCGACAAGAGCCGTTCGATGGCCAAAGCGTACCAGTGCCCGGCAGCCAGGTCGATTTTCTCCGCCGGAGGGGCCGCGAAGACCTTCTTTTCGACAAACTCCCGCACGATGGCGAGTAACTGCGGAAACAAGACGTGCGGCGTCGCCTCGCAGTGTCCCTGCGACAGATAATCTTTGGTCAAAGCCTTCGCCATGTCGAATTCCATCTCCTGCAACCGCCGGCGGTACGGCTCCAGCGTCACGTCCTCGCTCCGTCCCGGTCCAGACAACGTCATCTTCCCCCGGTCGCTCATCGACAGCCCCTTCACCTCCGTGGCGAGCGGCGTTTGCAGCGGATCGATCATCACCGGCGCAACCTGCCCCCAGTCAATCGTCACCCGGTTCCGCACCGCCTGCGTATACCCTTCCACGCGCGGAATCGTGATCTCCAACTGGGCCTTCGCCGGAATCGCATGGACGTGATGCCGTTTGGGGCGAGGAGTCGCCGCGCCGGCGGGGTTCGCCTTGAACGGAATCACCTCGAACGGGACTCCAAACACCTTGGCGACTTCTTCGGTCAGCAATCCATTTTCATCCGGCTCATAGTCCATCCGCCGGAGGCCGCGCCCGACCACCTGCTCGCAGAGGAGCTGCGACATGAACGGCCGCAGGCCGATGATGTGGGTCACCGTGTTGCAGTCCCACCCTTCCGTGAGCATCCCCACGCTCACGATGCACCGCACGTCACGCCCCGGCGGATGGAGCGGCCGCTCGAGCTTCTCCGCCAGTTCCTCAAAACCCGGTTCGAAATGCGGACCTCCCGAGGGATTCCGCGGCCAATCCCGCTTCCCCACCGTGTTGAGCGTGGCCCGCATCCAGAGCGTTTCGTCCCCTTTGGCTCCCCCGAGATCCTCCGCCTCGCCAATCACTTTGCTGTCCACCCGGATCGTGTGCTCCGTCTGGTCCGTGTTCCGAAAGCCCCGAATCTTCAGCGGTGGAATCCCCGCCGGCGGCTTGTCCTCGGCAATCCACTCGTACATCACCTTCGCCAGGGCCGAATTTTTGCAGACGATGATGAACACCGGCGGCCGCGGATCGTCCAGCTCCTTGTCGCTCCCCCGCCGCTCGAACTCCTTCTGCCACAATCCCGCCAACATGGCAATCGGCATATTGGCCTATTTCAAAATCGCCTCCGGCTTGGGGTTCGCCTTCCGCCCGCCGCGCTCCGTCGCCGTGAGCTGCGGCATGATCCAGTGCCAGATGTTGAAACACCCCGGCACGGCGGCTCCTGTGGAATCCCGCACGGCGAGCTGCGGAATCTTGGTCAGCCCGCTCTCGATGGCATCGACCAGACCAAAATCGCTGACTACCCAGGGGAACGGCCGGTTCGCATCCTGCCCCACCCGCCCCAAAAAGTACGGCGTGGCGGACAGGTCCAGGCAAAAGTTGATCCCCCGCTTCTCGTTGATCCGGTCCAGCCCCTCCACCCAGACCGTCGCCTCCTTGTAGAAGTCATCGGCTGCACTGTCGTCCTCGAACTGCTCTTCCTCCCCCTCATCCGGCTCCTCCCGCTTGATGCGGTAGGCGTGGTGGGCCTCGTCGTTGAAAACGAGAATATTCTTTTTGCCGCGGGCCCCTTCCTGGTCCAGAATTCGCCGCACCAGAGCCGTGTCGCTCTCGACATAGTCGACCGACTCGACATGCACCTCAATCAGGTTTCCCTGCTCGTCCTTCTTCTCCTCCAAAACGGTAAGCTGCCCGAGGTCCATCTGCTGCTTGAGGGCTTCCGGCGTCAGATACCGCGTCCCCCGGGCGGTCGTGGTCTTCACGCCGATCTTGATCCGCTCTTTCCGCCGCACCTGTTGCCCCGCCTTGATCACCCGCGCACTCGTTCCCCCCGCTTGCATCCCCTTCGGCTCAAAGACGTGCCAGTTGGTCACCAGCACCCGCCCCTGCGTCAGATCGGTCCGCAACTCCGGCGGCACCAGATCCCGCGTCACATACAGGCTCGCGTCCCCGTTCTTCGGATCGAGCTCCGAGAGCCGCGTCCTGATCGTCACGTTCGGGCAGACGATCAGCACCACGTCGGAAAACCGGGCGTCCCCGCGGCTGTTCACCTTGTTGAGAATGCTCCAGGCCGCCAGCATCCCCATCACGGTCGTCTTGCCGCTGCCGGTGGCCATCTTGCAGGCATAGCGGAGAAACGCCTTCTTCCCCTCGGCAAGCTGCTCGGCGGAAAGCTCCTCGCGGGGGACGCTGATCCCCTGCAAAAAATCGCTCCGGGCCTCGGTCAAAAAAATCACCGTCTCCGCCGCCTCGAGCTGGGCAAAGAACCGGTTCCACCGCCGCCCTTCCCGCCGCCAATGGGCGAGGAGATCCAGCGTCACCCGCGTCGCCCCCGGATACCCCGCCAGCCGCCAGGCCTTCACCTAATCGCGGATGGTGTTGACGAGCGGCAGCGGCACGGCGATCCCTCCCGTCCGACCCTGCTTATCCGCCGGCCCCTTCGGATCGCGATAGAAATAAGTCGCCGGCCGCCGGCCCTCGCGCATCTCCGGCTGCTCCCCTTCCTGGATGAAACAATGCGCCTGCGGCTCCTGGTAGGGGGAGCAGATGATCGGCTGGGGAACTTCGAAGTCGGACATGGTCTTCTCTTTCTTTGCAGCCCCGTAGGGGCGACCATACGATAGCCCAGGGCGCAGCCCTGGGTACGCCACAAAACAATCGTCCAAGCCCCGAAGGGGCGCCGAAATCCGCCCGCGCCGTGGCACGCAACCATCGTCACGCCGCGTTTCGTCCGTCGCCCATTACCGCGCCCCTGCGGGGCTTCCGAATCATTTTTCCACATTACCCAGGCCTGCGACGGCGAAGCGCCGCCTGGGCCTGGGCTATCGTATCTCCGCCCCTGCGGGGCTAAATGCAAATCAATCCCACACATACCGTTCGTCGATGGCGACCCCGTGCAATTCGCACAACCGTCGGAACTCATCCTGATACGTCTTGATACGGTGATGCTCTTCCTGATTCTCAATGTAATGAAACAGGTCCGGCCGCTTGGACTGGCTGACCGAGAACGCCCCGTAACCGCTTTGCCAATGGAAATCGGAATATTGGCTCCCCATCGTCTTGATCCATTTGGACGTACCCGTCTTGAGCTCTCCAATCACCTTCTTGATCGTGTAGTTACGGGTGAAGTCGCAGAAGACATGCACATGGTCTTCCACGCCGTTGATCAGAATCGGATGGCAATCGAAGTCCTGCAGAATCTTCCCCTTCAACTTGTACATTTCCTTCCGCTGCCCCGCGTCCTTGAGCCAGCGTCCTCGGTTCTTCGTGCTATACACGAAATGAATGAGCAGATTCGAAAGAGTTTGGGACATAAGTCACCTCGTGATGATTTATTGCCGGCCAAGGCCGGGCCGTTTGCAGCCCCGCAGGGGCGACCATACGATAGCCCAGGTAAACCCGGCCACACTATTTTGGAAGCCCCGCAGGGGCGAGGTAAACAACCCGGCTTGGTAATAATGACAAATCTCCGCTCATCCGCGAGCACCGCCACGGTCGTAACATCCCATTTCTCGGCATAACCCGTTGGCGGCACGCGGGTTGCTGTTCCCCGCTGGAGCCTCGGGTTAGACTGGAACTGTCCCCGTTTCTTTGGCAGATTGGAAACAGGTTTCCTCCTGGCGACCATTCTTTTGGTGGCGCAGAGCGGGGGACCTGATGAACGGCATGGCAACGCAGGCCCAGGATTCGGAGCTGCAGCATAGCTTCGGGCCGCAGGAGATCGGCTTTGATTATCTCCCGCTGGAGCTGACCCCTCCGGATGGGGTCGCGGTGCGCACGCAGCCGGCGGCTAAGGTGCCGTACATCGATCTGAATTCGAATACGCCGTTCGAATTGCCGGATGCTCCGCCCGAACCGGCTGCTTCCGCACCCCCGCGGCCGGCTCCCAAAACCAACGGCAAGCCGCAGGCCGACCGCTCCCCCGGCACTCTTTGGCTGGAGGGGGACGTGCTGATGTGCGCCTGCCCCGACTGCCGGGCGCCGATGTCGGTCCGCCTTTGGCTGATGGCGGCGGACTGCTGGAACTGCGGGGCCAGCATCGAGCTTTCGCAGGAGCAAGAGCGCGAGGCGATGCGGCTGCTCAAAGAGCGGGAAGACTCCGCCGCGACTGCACCTGTTCCTCCTCCCGCGACGCCGGAAAACCGTCAACCGCGCTTCATGGAGCCCGCCACGCGAGTCGCTCCGCCACCGGATGCCCTCACACGGAGTGTGCCGGCGACTTTGGAAGCCGCTCCGGCAGCTCCAGCGACTACCGCGGCCCCGCCACGTCCCGCGCAGCCCCGCCGCCGCCCCGCTCCGCGCCGCAAAGTCGAGAGCGCCTCGTCCTGGCTCCACAAGCTGCTCAAGGATACTCCCGCCTGGCTGATCAGCATGCTGATCCACATGGTGGCCCTGACGTTGATGGGGCTGATCACGTATGAGAAGGACCGAGATGAAGGGGAAACGATCCTCCTTTCTTCGGCCGTTACCCCGGAGCGCGAAAGAGGTGGCGACACGCTCAAAATCAAACAGGAGGATGATTCCCAGTTCGACCTGCCGATTCCGAACCTGTCCGACCTCGAAGACCCGGAGAAGCGACAAGCCCTCCTCGCGGCATCGAACGACGCCAAAGAACTCCGCATCAATGAGCCGATGCGATACCTGCTGCCGGTGGAGGAAGTCCGCAAGCTCGTCCGGAACCCCAACGGCATCCGGAGCGTAATGGCCGCCCGCGACCCGCGGCTCCGGGTGGAGATGGTGGCGAAAGAAGGAGGAACGACGCTCACCGAGGCGGCGGTTGCCCGCGGTCTCAAATGGCTCTCGCTCCATCAGAACAACGACGGCAGTTGGAGCGTGAGCGGCTTTCACACCGCGGCCAAATGCAATTGCAACGGCCAGGGAGGAGTCGACGGCAAGAGCGCGGGGACTGCGCTCGCCATGCTGCCGTTCCTGGGTGCCGGGCAAACCCACCTCGTCGGCAAGTACAAGCACACGGTTTCCCGCGGCTTGCGGTGGATGCTGGATAACCAGGAGGAAGACGGCGACTTGCGGGCCGGCTCCAAGGACAACAGTGGCATGTATTCCCACGGGCAGGCAACGATCGTCCTCTGCGAAGCCTTCGCCATGACTGGCGACGAGCAACTGCGGCTGCCCGCTCAGAAAGCCATCGATTTCATCGTGAAAGCCCAGTATCGGGACGGCGGCTGGCGGTATCAGCCGGGCCCGCCCAACCAGCCGGGCGATACCAGCGTGGTCGGCTGGCAACTCATGGCTTTGCAGAGCGCCCGGGCCGCCAACCTCACGGTGCCGCCGGAGACGCTTGCGATGGCCGAGATGTATCTCGACGGCGCGAGTCAGCGAGACGGAGCCCTGTACGGCTATCAGCGGGGTCACAGCCCGACACCCGCGATGACCGCCGAAGGATTGCTCTGCCGCATGTATCTCGGCTGGAAGAAGAGCAATCCCAACTTGGGCCGCGGCGTGCGGTGGTTGGTGGATGAGAATCTCCCCACGGAGCGGACACCGAACATCTATTACCTGTACTACGGCACGCAGGCCGTGCACCATTTCGGCGGCGAAGAGTGGGACAAGTGGAACGCGCAGATGCGGGATCTGCTCGTCAGCTCCCAGGAAAAGAGCGGGCACGTCGTCGGCAGTTGGGCCCCCCGCGACCAGCACGCCTACGCCGGCGGCCGGATCTATCAGACCAGCCTCTCCATCTGCTGCCTGGAGGTTTACTACCGGCATCTGCCGATTTTCAAGCAGATCGAGCTGGGGGAAAAGAAAACGCCGTAAAGCGACTACTTATCCCGCTCGGGCGTGGCCGCCGCGGTGCCTCGCTGAATGGCGGCCCAAATTTCTTGGCGATGCACGGGGACCTCCTTGGGACACATAATTCCCAGCCGCACTTTGTCCGCGGTGATTTCCACCACCTCCACAACGATGTCCTGGTTAATGACCAGCGCTTCACCCTTGGTTCGAGTCAGGACAAGCATGGCGGACTCCTTTGGCAGCACGGAAGGCTGGGATTCGGCCTTCAGGATTGATGACGCAAGCGGAACTATCACGCAGTTGGCGGTAGGTGTCAAGCAGGCGGGTGCGAACTGCTAGCGTTTGTTCCACCACCCCATCGCAGACATGAACAAGCTGAGCAGAATCGCCAGAAACATCGGACCCGTCAAAAGCACAATCATTCCCGGCAACTGCATCCCGCCGACTCCCTCTTCGGCGCGCATCAAGTAATAGGCCGGAGCGGAGGCCAGGCTGAAAACCGCCATGAGCACCAGCAGCATCGTCAGCGAGAACTGGATAGGACGCCGCTTGGGTGCGGGAGCCTTTCCGCCGGTTGCGGCCGTAGGAGAAATCGGCTTGGGCTTCATTTCATCGCTCCCGATTCGGGCTGACCATTGCCGCCGCAGTGGCGGTCCGCGCCGCTCCGCGGCTTGCCGCCGAACAGCTTATGCACATTCGCCAGAAGCTGCGGCTGAGTCAGATTCGGGCCAATGGGAACCAGCAGGTAGCAGGCGCTCGGGCCGCTGCCGTCCAGAATCACTTGGCGGCCATTGGGGACGCTGTAGCCGGAGGAGCAGGGCTCGTGTCCATGCACGAGGAGCTCCGCCCCGACGAGTTTGGCGAACGCCTCGGCGTTGGCGCTGCGAAAGTCCCGCCCCCAGACCAGGCGAAACAGGCCGCTGCCGCTCTTCCAATCCGTGGGAGTAAGCGTTCGCGTGAAAACCGCCGTATCAAAGCTGTCGCGGTCGCACCTTTCCGGCAGGCTGTGGCTGATGAAGATGCCGCCAGCGACGCGAATGGCAATCGGGCAACTGGCGATGAACTCCATGTAGGCGTTTCGCACCCGCTCCCCTTCGTCGCCATACATCTCAGTGATGCCGGTGCGAAACATCAGGTTGAGCATCTTCCGCGACTTGCAGATGGGAAAATCGCCGAGTTCCGCCAGTTCATGGTTGCTGAGCAGAAAATGAAACCGCCCCGGAAACTCGCACGTCAGGCGGGCCATGTCCTCGAGCATCAGGTGCGACATGCAGCCGCCGTCTCCCGGATACTCCGGCCCGCCGTGGCAGACTTCCTGCATCACCAGGTGGCGCCGCGGGTGGCCGGCCAGATCGGCGATGTCTAAAAGTCGCCGCAGATTCAAGCGGTTACCGTGCAAGTCGGCCACCACCATCACATCGTCGCCGTGTTCAGGCAGCAGCTCGACAACATTCCCGGCCCTGGAGGCGCAGGCACGATTTCGCTCCGCCGCCGCGCGGCAAAGGTCAATCATCCGTTCCGCAATCGTGGTGGCGACAGCCATAGAGAGTCTCTTGTCAGCCTAACACCTTGCTTGGCGCTAGTCCATCATTGATCCACCATCGGCAGGGCTCTTCCGAGTTTCACTCTGTGAAGCAGAGTCCGACACCAGCCCGACGCACAAGCGAGGGAAAGGCGTGTTGTACCGGTGCGACGTCCAATTCCCTCGTCTGCGCGGCGGGATAGTATGTTGTGCCGCTTGAGACACGGAGTAGCCCAGCCACCATCGGGCACCCGCTGCCGCAGGAAGGATGGCCACTCGAATGTCGGCCAGTCCCCTATATTCCGCGTAACCCTCACCGCTCCACCACGGTCGGCGGGGCAGTTTCACGCAAAAGCGGGCTCCCTGCGTGCGGAAGTTAACCTATATTTCAGGGAGCTCGCCTGCGCGAATCCGCAGTGAGGCCGGACATGCAAAACGAACAACGCAAAAATTATCGCATCCCAGTTCCGGAGGGGCGGGACCACGCCGCGCTGCAGGTTGGCGGGCAGCAAATGAACGGGCGCATCCTCGACGAGTCTTCCGGAGGCTTTGCCGTCGCGTTGCGGGGGGACGTAGACGTCCAGCAGAACCAGGTCCTCGTCCTCAAGACGGCGACGGGCCGCTATGAAACGAGGGTCGCTCGAGTCGAGTACTTTGATGATGGCAAACTTGTGGGGCTGATGCGACTGCGGGACTTTTCCGATGCGGCTGACAAGGAAGTCCGCGTTTCGTCGTGGCGTGACTATTTCTTCATGCCACAGCAATCGACGGTCGCGGGAGGAGGCTGGACGACCGGAATGGTTTCAACCTTGGTCGTGGGAGCGGTGCTCTTCTTCTTTGCAGCCTATTTCTTCAGGTTTTCTCTCGATCGGCGAGCCCCGGCAACGGATCCGCAGCTCCAGCAATTAACCGACGCAGCCATCGCGGAAATCGAAAAGGTCCGCGAGGCGAACCTGAAGGCAGATCAGCTCGCGAGGGAAAAAGAGAGCAGCTCCAGCAAAGGTCGCCGTTCTTCGCAATTTCTCCGCCAGCAGGCCAAATTCTCCAGCGAGGTCTTGTATCGTTTGCGCCTGGACTCGGACCAGAGCCGTCGCATTCGGGACATTCTCAGCCGCACTTCGGGCGATGTGACTTCTGCGGAAACGGAGATTCGTTCGGTGCTGACCGCCGAGCAGGCCCAGCAGTGGCAATCGTTGTCTCCCTAAAGTGGGATGTCGCTCGCAAACTCCCCGTGAGCCTCCCCACTTAACACCAGTTATGCCGGGAATGCCGTTTTGTTCAATTTTTCCGCCTTTGCCGCCGATGCTCTTTCGTAGGTGGCCTTTCCGCAAGGCCCTATTCTGCCGGCGACTGGCCGGCCTGACCCACGTCTTTCAAGGAATCACCGGCCATGAAGGCTCGCCTCCTCTGCGCTCTCGCGCTACTCGTTGCCTGTGCCGCCACCGGCTGCCAGACGGTTAATCTCTGCGATGGAACAGGCTGCAACGGCGGCCGCTCGGGTGGCTTGGGCCGGCACGGCGGGGGGGGGAGCGGCGTCGCCGACGGGCGGAATGTCAACTACGGACATCACCACACCCGCAACTACGACGGCCCGCAAGGCCCGGCCACCGCGCAGGTCGGCTATCCCTACTACACAACCCGGGGCCCTCGCGACTTCCTGACGGCCAACCCGCCCAGCATTGGGAATTAGTTAGCGGCTGCGATGAAGTTCCATCGCGAGATTCTGATTGCCTCCACGATCCTCGGCTCCTGGCTGGGGATGCAGGCCGTGCATGAACTGGGACACGTCCTTGGCGCGTGGCTGACGGGCGGAACGGTGAAGCAGGTGGTGCTTCATCCGCTGACGATTTCGCAAACGGACGTATCACCCAATCCCGCCCCGCTGATTGTCGTTTGGGCCGGGCCGATCATCGGCGCTTTGTTGCCCCTTGCCATCTGGCTGGCCCTGATGGCGGCGAAGATGCCAGGGAGCTTTGTCCTGCGATTCTTTGCGGGCGCCTGCCTGGTGACGAACGGACTCTATATCAGCCTCGGCTCCTTCGGCCGCGTCGGCGATTGCGGCGAGATGCTCCGCCACGGCTCGGAACTCTGGCACCTCTGGCTGTTTGGCCTCGTCACCGTTCCCGCGGGCGTCTGGCTCTGGCACGGGCAGGGAGCGCAGTTTGGATTGGCAACGTCCGCCAGGCCGGTGAGTCCCGTCGTCGCTTGGATGGTGCTGGGAATTGTGCTCGTCATCGTCGTCACGGAACTCGCAACGGGAACCTGGCAACGCTAGAGAATAGCGCTGCTACGATGACCCCATGGCCAATTTCCGTCAATTCTCGCTCTCCTATCTCTTCCTGGAAACGTTCTGGGTCGCGGTGGCCCTGATGTTCACCACCCCGGTGATTCGGCAGGAAGAAGGCTGGCAACTATCGGCCATGGTCGCCTTCACCTGCTGGGGCGCGGTGATTGGGGGACTGTTTCATGCCATGCGGGATGGCGCGATTGCCGCCTTCCTGATTCTGGGAACGGCGCTGGTGATTTACTCGCTCGTCAACCCGATGTAACGGGGCGGGCCCGCTCACCCTTTGAATCGCCCCGCCACCAGCGAAATATTCTGCCCCCCAAATCCAAAACTGTTGCTGAGGGCGACATCGCACTTCGCTTCGCGGGCCGCGTTGGGAATGTAGTCCAGGTCGCAATCGGGGTCGGGGTTTTCGTAGTTGATGGTCGGCGGCAGGACGTTGTCGCGGATCGCCATCAGGCAGACGATCAGCTCCGTCACGCCGGCGGCGGCGATGAGATGCCCCATCATGCTCTTGGTGCTGGAGACGGGGGTTTGATAGGCCCGCTCGCCAAAGACCACTTTGCAGGCCAGCGATTCCACTCGGTCGTTCACCGACGTGCTCGTGCCGTGAGCGTTCACATACTGGATGTCCGCCGAATTCAGACCCGCGTCGGCGATGGCCATCTTCATGCAACTGATGGCTCCCCGCCCTTCGGGATGGATGTCGGTGATGCGATAGGCATCAGCTGTGGTGCCGTAGCCCATGATCTCGCCGTAGATTTTCGCCCCGCGCTTTTTGGCATGCTCCAACTCTTCGAGCACAACCATTGCCCCTCCTTCGCCCAGCACAAAGCCGTTCCGCTTCCGGTCGAACGGTCGGCTCGCCTTGGTCGGTTCTTCGTTGCTGGTGGAAAGGGCGGTGAGTAGATTGAAACCGGTGACGCCGAAAGGGTGGATCATGCTGTGGGCTCCGCCGGAGAGCATCACGTCGGCATCGCCGCGGCGGATGATTTCCGTCGCTTCGCCGATGGCCTGACTGCTGGCGGCGCAGGCGGTGAGGCAATTGGCGTTCGGTCCCTGGGCGTTGAACATTCCCGCGATGTAGCCGGCCGGCATGTTCGGCTCTTGCTCGATTTCGGCGACGGGATTGAGAATCTCCAGACCGGCCTGCGTGAACTTGACCGGATCCAAACCATCGGGCGTGATGGCAGCCGCCATCATCCGCGAGAAATTGACGAAGTCCTGGCTCCCTTCGCCGCAACCGAGGTAAACGCCAAAGCGGGTCGGATCCTGGATGAAATCGAGCACCCCCGATTCGCTCATCGCCTGCATGGCTGCTCCCGCCGCAAACTTCGTATGCCGGCCGCGGATTTTCCAGGCCTCGGCGTCCAGACCCGCCTTGGTGACGTCCCAGTTCTTGACCTCCGCGGAGATTTTCGTGGGGAACTTACTGGCATCAAAGATCGTGGTGAGGCCGACGCCCGACTTTCCCGCCTTGAGGCCCGCCCAAACCTCTTCCACACTATGCCCCATCGGGTTCACCGAGCCGACACCCGTCACCACCACGCGTTTACGCATGAAACCACCGCTGCTGCGAGAATCGAAATCGTCGTTGAGCCGCCATAAGCATGGGGGCGCTCCATAGGAAGGAGATTATACCACGAAGCGTGGTCCTAACGAGGGCGACTTGAGTGCTTCGTGCAGCGTCGTCTCTGCTACTCCAGCGTCAGGCCGCAAGCCAAATCCCCCACGCGCTCTTAGGTGCCGCGGAGCATGGAAACAAGGAAATCAGCTTTCCTTCGCCGCCGGCCGGGGGACGATTTGCATCTTGTTGATGACCTTGTCCACCAGCCGATATTCGGCGGCTTCTTCGGCGGACATGAAGCGGTCGCGGTCGGTGTCCTTTTCGATCTTTTCGAGGGTGTGTCCGGTGTGCTTGATGAGGATTTCGTTCATCCGCTGCTTGATGCGGCGGAATTCCTTGGCGTGAATCATGATCTCCTCGGCCGTTCCCTGCATGCCGGCCAGGGGCTGGTGAATCATGATGCGGGCGTTGGGGAGGGCGAACCGTTTGCCGGGAGCGCCAGCCGTCAGCAGGACCGCCCCCATCGAGGCCGCCTGGCCGATGCAATAGGTGGCGACGTCGCAGGTGACGAACTGCATCGTGTCGTAAATCGCCAGGCCGGCGCTGACGCTGCCGCCGGGGGAGTTCACGTACAGATGAATGTCCGCCTTGGGATCGTCCGATTGCAGGAACAGCATTTGGGCGACGATGGAATTTGCCATCTCGTCGTTGACCTGCGTCCCCAGGAAAATAATCCGGTCCTTGAGCAGACGGCTGTAGATGTCGTAGACCCGTTCTTCGCGTCCGCTCTTTTCAACGACGTAGGGAATCATCGGCATGGGGTGTTGCTCCGGCTGGATTTTGCGTTGAATTGGATTCAAGCTTAGCCGCCGCGACGACGCGGCGCGGTCCCCGCGAGGTCGCGGGGGCTAAGCGGCGATTACTTGTCGTCCTTCTCGTCCGGCTCGCCGCCGGGGACCTTGGTAACGATGTCGTCGACCACGCCGTATTTTTTGGCGTCTTCCGCTCCCATGAAGAAGTCGCGGTCGGTGTCCTTGGCAATCTGCTCCATCGTCTGGCCGGTGTGTTTAGCCAGGATTTGGTTGAGCACTTCGCGGTAACGGATGATCTCGTTGGCCTGGATTTCGATATCGCTGATTTGCCCCTGCACACCGCCGTAAGGCTGGTGCAGCATCACGCGAGCATTGGGCAGAATGTGCCGCTTGCCCTTGGTGCCGCCAGCGAGCAGCACAGCCGCCCCGCTGGCCGCCTGGCCGACGCAGTAAGTGGCGACCGGGCAGCTCAGGATTTGCATGGTGTCGTAAATGGCCAGCGTGGCGGCGACGTCGCCACCGGGAGAATTCACGTAGAAGTGGATGTCCTTGCGGCGGTTCTCGCTTTGCAGGTACAGCAGCTTCATCACCAGTTCATTGGCGTTGCCGGTGTGAATCTCTCCCTGCAGAAAGACAATCCGGTTTTCCAGCAGCAGATCCCCCAGCGTCAACTGCCGCTGCCGCTGATAGCTCTGGTAGGAAGACGAATTGAAAACGTCTTGCGGAAACGGCTGGCTCATGAGGCGAGAATCCTGTGAAGAGGAAAGTTTCCAGCATTATTCAGCCGCGGAGCAATTCCGGCTAGGCCAGGAACAAATCCGAAATCCGAAACGAGGAATTGGCATCGGCGTTTCGGATTTCGTGCTTTGGATTTCGTCATTCCGATTTCTTCGTCGGCTGCTTCAGCGCTCCCGGCACCTGCTCTTCGTCGCTGCCGGCGTGTTTGGCTTCGGGAATGCTAGCGCCGCCGTCGCCGCCGGCAATGGCAAAGGAAACGGCCGCGGTGTCGTTCTTGGGGGGAGTGTAGGGAGCGTCCTGGAACGTGGCGGTCGAGGTGATCTGGTCGATGACCTTGCGTTCCACGATCTGATTGCGGAGCGAATCGATCTGCCCCTTCTTTTCCAGGCGGGCCCGGACGCGGCGGGGAGACTCGTCCGCCTGTTCGGCAATGAGCTCGATTTCCTTGTCAAAATCGGCCGGCTCGGCGTCGATCTTTTCGTCCTCGGCAATCCGTTCCAAGATGAAGTGTTCTTTTAAGGCCCGGGCCGTATACGACAGCGTGTTGCGGCGGAGCTCGTTGGCGTGGGCGTTGATGGCCGTGTTGTCGAAGCCGCTGGACTGCAATTCCATGATGGCCCGGTCGAGCTCCCGCTTGGACTGACGGCGGAGCAGCTCGGGCGGAAGTTCCCAGGTGGCGGCGACGGTGAGCAGGCCGGTGATCTGCTCGCGGACCTGCTTCTGCTGCTGGTATTTGAGTTGGCGGTCGAGTTCTTTTTTGACTTCGGCCCGTAGTTCGGCCTCATCCTTAAAGCCGCCGATGCGGTCCAAAAAGCCGTCGTCCAGCTCGGGCAGTTTCAGTTGTCGCACTTCGAGCAGCTCGAACCGGGCGGTCAACTCCTTGCCGCGCAGAGCCGCGTTCTCCGAATCTTCGGAGACGCTTAGCTTCGCGGTGAAGGTGTCGCCGACCTTCTTGCCCAGCAGCAGCTTGTCAAAACCTTCCAGCTTGGCGTCGTTGAAACTCAAGATGGGGCGAACGGCCATCTGCTCGTTGTGACGCGAGGAGACAATAGTATCGCCGTCCAGGAAGGTCATGTTCAGCTTCACGACAGCGCCGTCGCCGGATTCCACCGGCCCGTCAAGCTCGACAAAATTGCCGTAGCGGGCGAGCAGCTTGCTCAAGTGGGCGTCGATGTCTGCTTCGGTGTGCTCGTAAATCGGCCGCTTGAGGTGGAGCCCCTTCCACTGCGGCATATCGAATTCCGGGCGGACTTCGATGTCGAACTCAAAGACCAGCGGCCCGTCATCGGGAATGTTGACCGCCTGGAAATCGAAGTCCGGCTCGCTAATCGCCGAAAACTCATGCTCGTCGCTGATCTGCGTCAAGCTGTCCATCAGCAGCTTGCCCTTGACCTGCTCATGGACGGAGTTTTTGAACTGCCGTTCCACCAGCTTGCGGGGGGCCCGGCCGGCGCGGAAGCCCGGAAGCTCAGCCTTGGGAGCGATTTCGTTGAATTGCTCCTTGATGTACCGTTCCACATCCTCGCGGGCAATGGTCACGGTCACGTGCCGCTCGCAAGCCGAAGGCTTGGCGATTTTCACGTCCAGCGTCAGCTTGGGCTTTTCCGGCTTTTTCTCTTCCGTCGTTGCCTCGGCAGCGGCTTCGGTATCGGTGTCGGGAAGGTCGTCGGTTTCGGTGGTGGACATGGAAGTGAGAGGTCAAAGGGCCAAGACGAAACAGCGGGGGGCTCCTACGGTCTATCGCCCCCACATTGCCCATTAAAACAGCAAACCCGAAGCTGGGCGAGGTCCCCTCGCCGGACTTCGGGCTGTAAGAGCTAGGCAACAAGGAGCGGGTGATGAGATTCGAACTCACGACAACCACGTTGGCAACGTGGTGCTCTACCAACTGAGCTACACCCGCCTGAACCGCCGGCCAACCTGCCGATTTCGAGGTCAACGGCGACCCTCTAATATGCCATTTCTTTGGCGGCTGTAAAGCCCGTCCTTGCCGCTCTTTCTCGCATGAAGTGGCCGCACAAAGGGAAGCACCTGTCTTGCGACTAGGTAATCGGCAGTGCGGGAGTTGACATTTCGCTCCGATTATTCCGCCTATTCCCGGCAAGCTAGCTGGCGATTATTTAGGTCCCGCCGATTTGATCTTGATCGCCCAGCGGCCGTGGTCCAAAAAAATCCGCCATTCACCCGCCAAGACTCCTTCGCCGTCATAGCGTCCGAGATATTGAACCGAGTGCCGCCCCAGGTATTGCTTGACCAAAGCCACCTCCCCTAGCGCATTAAGAGTTCCACGCAGAGTAAACAAGCCGACCATATCCCGGCCGTTGCCGAAGATTTCCTCGCCACTGAATTGCAGCGTCAAATCGACCATCGGCTGGCGGCCATGATGGGCTTGTTCCCACCAGCCTTCGCAGTGGGCGGTGTAGGTGCTGGTGGGCTGATGGAATTGAGACATGTGGCTGAATGACGAAGTCCGAATGGCGAATGATTCATCGAGGAATCTGCCCCCCACTCATTCACCATTCGTCATTCGGACTTCGCCATTTCCTACGACAGCACTTCCTTCATCACTTCGCCGTGGTCCAAAATGGGCCGCGGGCGGTTTTGGATGTCGTTCACGAAGCCCTTGTGGTTGATGCCGAGGGAGTGGTAGATGGTGGCCGCGATGTCCGCCGGACTATAGGGATGCGTGGTGGGCCGAGCCGCGTGGCGGTCGGTCGCGCCGACGACCTGGCCGGTTTTGATTCCCGCGCCGGTGAAGAATATGCTGCCGGCGGCTCCCCAGTGGTCGCGGCCGCCGAGAGGGTTGATTTTGGGAGTGCGGCCGAATTCGGTGAGGAAGACCACCATCGTGCTTTCCAGGAGGCCCCGCTCCCGTAGGTCGGTGATGAGGGCGGCGAAGGCCTTGTCCATGCCGGCCAGGTGATAGCCGCGGAAGACCATTTTCTGAATGGGTGGATGGTTCTGCACCGGGGCGTTGTGATTGTCCCAAATGTTGCCGTAATCGGGGTCGTAGCCGTAATCGACCATCACAAAGCGGGCCCCGGCTTCGACGAGGCGGCGGGCTTGCAGGCAGCGGCCGCCGATTTTCGTCCGGCCGTAATTGTCGCGGACGGAGGCCGGCTCATCGTCGACTTCGAACGCCCGCCGGACTTCCGGCGTCGTAAGCAGGCGAATCGCGGAATTAAATTGTCCTTCAGCCGCGACGATGGAATCGTTCTTGTCGAGCGAGCGGAGGGCCCGGTCGAACGACTGTCGGAGTTGCATGCGGCTGCTGAGGCGGGCGAGGGCGCCGTCACCGCCGAGGGCGAGTGATTTGGGCTTGAGGTCTTCTTCCATCTGGGCCGGCGGGTCGAACTGTTTCTCGCCTACGGAGAAATCGGGCTGCTCGGGAAGGCCGCCGAGGCAATAGGGAACATACTGACTGCCGAGCCAGCCGCCGACGAAGAGGGGGAACGGAGGCGGGCCGGGGCGCGTGATGCCCGGCACGGCGATGTAACCCGGCAGGCCGTTCCGCGGCCCCTGCATGTGCCAGATGATGCTGCCGATGTTCGGCTCCGAAAAGAGCCCGGCCATCGTTACGCGGCGGCCGGACAAAGTATAGACCTGGCTGATGAGATGATCGTCAATGTCGTGCGAATAGCTGCGAACCGTGCAAAGCTGGTCGGCGATTTTGGCCAGGTTCGGCAGTGTCTCGCAGAACCGCGTGCCGGGCATGTTCGTGGGAATGTCGTTCAAGGTTCCCCGTATCTCGACCGGCGCTTCCGGCTTGGGATCGAACGAATCGATGTGCGTCACACCGCCGGCCATCCAGAGATAGATAACGGACTTGGCCTTCCCCTTCCCTTCGGCGGGACCCTGTTTTTCCGCTGCCGCTGTGGAGCCGCCGGCGAGGAGCGCCGCGGGAACCGCGGTTGCGGCGATGCTGACCGACCCGACGCGCAGGACATCGCGGCGGTTCCAGAGGCCGTTGAGGCCGAGGGGAAGTTGGTTATCGGGCATGGAAGTTAATCCTTGGCACAGCTACTTCTTTCCGCGGAGTACGCATTATCAACGACTGATGCGTGGGGTGCAAGACAAACAACGGCAGTTCCGGGACTACTCCACAACATGCAGCCGCGATCTGCCCGCCGTCATTGGCTTGACGGTTCCGATGGCGGCGGCGGCGATTCCCTTCTCCTGGAGCCGACTGACGGTGTCCTGAGCGTGGTGCTGGCTCACTCCGGCGAGCAATCCGCCGCAGGTTTGCGGGTCAAAGAGGACGGCATGTACTTTGGATGTGTCAATTTCCGCTTCCACGCGGCGGTTGGCGGCCGCGAGTGTGCTTGCCAATCCTTCGCCAAACAACTCGCTGGCTCCTAACAAGAGTGGAATGTCGCACAGCGAGACTTCCGCCCCCAGATCAGACGCCCGCAGCATCTCCAGCAGGTGCCCCGCCAGTCCAAAGCCGGTGATATCGGTCGCGGCGCTGACTCCAAACTCGTCGAACAGGGACGCGGCGGCCGCGTTTGACTGGAGCATCGTCTCGATGAGCGGCTGATACCAGGCGGCTTTGCAGCGGGCCTGCATGTGGGCGGCGAGGAGAACGCCGACACCGAGTGGCTTGGTGAGGATGAGAACGTCCCCTTCCCGCAACTTCCCCTTGGCCCGCACGGACTCAGCCGGCTGTTCGGCGAGAGTGGTGTAGCCGATGGTGATGTTCGGCCCTTCAATCGTATGGCCGCCGACGAGAGTCGCGCCCATCGCTTTGAGTTCCCGTAGTCCACCGGCGAGAAGCTCGTAGAGAAGCTGCTCTTGTTTTCTTTCGGTTCCGGCTGGAATAGTCGCCATCGCGAGCGCGGCGATCGGTTTGGCTCCCTTGGCCAATACGTCGCTGGCGGCGTGGAGCGCTGCCAGGCGGCCGACGAGGTAGGGGTCGTCGAGCGGGGCCTCAAAGAAATCGACGGTGGCGGCGATGACTTTGCCCGGCGTCGGCTGAAGGATAGCGACGTCGTCGGGGGCGTCGAGGCCGACAAGAACACTTTCGCTAGGCGGAATGTCGAGCCGGGCGAGCGCTCGCGAAAGGATCGATGCGCCGACCTTACCGCCGCAACCGGTGCAGCGCATTTGAGCCGGCCTGGTGTCGCTGGCGGGAACCGGCTCGGCCATCATGCCAGGGGTGAAATCCTGGTACATGTCCATGAACTTGCCATCAATCCGGTCCTTCAACTTCCAGGCCCATTTCCCCTCGAAGCTGAAGCCCCGGTATTCGCCGATCGCGGTCCCATCGCCCCGGTTGAGGAGCTTAAGAAAGCCCCGCTGCGGCTTGTAGTCCTGCAGTGGCTCGTTCTTGATCCGGCGGTGGAGGTTGTCCCAGAGGACTGGTCCTTCTCGTACAGCATAAACGCCAGCTTTGGGGAGCTTTTCGCCCTGGATGGTTCCGGTATCTCCCACCGCGAAAATGGGCTCGCCACTGGTGGACTGAAGCGTGGGTTTGGTGAGCAGAAAGCCCCGGTCGTCCTGGGGAAGTTTGAAATCCTTGATAAGCGGCGGCGGCGCGGCGCTGGTGACCCAGAGGACTAGATCTCCCGTGACCGTTACGCCGTTGTCGAGTGTCGCGGTCCCCTGCTTGATGTGTGTCACGCGGCGACCCGGCAGAACGTGAACGCCGCGCGAGGCGAAGTCGCGAGCTACGCGTTTCAAGAGTCCCTCGGTGCTCCCCTTGAGCAGCTTGTCGCCGGAGTCGATGAGCGTGATCGTGAGCGAGATGTCACCCAAGACTTTGCGGACCCGCATGGGGAGGCAGAAGGCGAGCTCCACGCCGCCGGCTCCGCCGCCGACGATGGAGATGCGGAGGGGGGAAGAGGGAAGAGGATTAAGATTAAGATTGAGATTAAGATTAAGAAGTCGCTCTTCGAGCCGTAGCAAGAATGTTTGCATCGGTTTGACTTCGAGCAGAGAATCGTCGGCTTCCAGGAGGCCCGCGCGGTTGGGGACGGAGCCCAGGCCAATCGACAGCACATCAAACGGCAGCGGGGGGCGATCCGCGAGGAGTAGCTCGCGATTCTCAATGTCCAGGCCGGTCACGTCTCCGACAATCAGCCGAGCCCCGGCTGCCGCGCAGAGCCGGACCAAGTCGATTTCCATGCGCTCGGGGGGATAGAGCCCCGCGAGCACACCCGGCAACATTCCGGAATAGGTCGCGGAGGGAAAATTTGAGACGCAGGTCAGCCGGGCACCGGGAATCGGCCCCATCTTCCACATCCGGAGCACATGCGCATTGGTATGCCCCACCCCGAGCAGAACAATGTCATGTTGGGGGAGCGTGGATTGCATTTCGGGTCCCCTCTCCTATTGGGAGAGGGATTGGGTGAGGGTCTATAGCACAGAGGATACAGAATTGCCCCCCACCCCCCCCCACACCCC
>SXOA01000039.1 GCA_005778405.1 Planctomycetaceae bacterium | reverse complement strand
GGCATCGAGTACGGCGACATGCAGCTCATCTGCGAAGCCTACCTGATGCTGAAGGAAGCAGTCGGCCTCTCCAACGACGACCTCTACAACGTCTTCGACGACTGGAACCGCGGCGAGCTGCAAAGCTACCTCATCGAAATCAGCCGCGACATCTTCAGCGTCAAGGACGACCAAGGAGGGGACGGCTACCTGGTCGACAAAATTCTCGATGTCGCCGGAGCCAAGGGGACCGGCAAATGGATGAGCCAACTCGCCCTCGACCTCGGCGTGCCGAGCACTATGGTGACCGAGGCGGTCTACGCCCGCTGCATCAGCGCGGTGAAGGACGCCCGCGTGCGGGCCAGCAAGGTCCTCTCGGGGCCGACCGCCCAGACCGCCGGCACCGCCATCGGCGACAAAAAGGCGTTCATCGAAGCGGTGCGGCAGGCCCTCTACGCCTCCAAAATCTGCTCCTACGCCCAGGGCTTCGTGCAGCTTCAGGCGGCAGCGAAGGAGCACGACTGGCCCCTCAACTACGGCGACTGCGCCATGCTCTGGCGCGGCGGCTGCATCATCCGGGCTCAGTTCCTGGACCGCATCAAGGAAGCGTTCGACGAGCACCCGAACCTCGAAAACCTGCTCCTCCACCGCTACTTCGCGGACGCCACCAAAAAGGCCCAAACCGCCTGGCGGCAAGTCGTCGTCGCCGCCACGCAGATGGGACTCCCCGTCCCGGAGTTCAGCACCGCCCTCGCCTACTACGACAGCTACCGCCGCGAACGCCTCCCCGCCAACCTGCTGCAAGCCCAGCGCGACTACTTCGGCGCCCACACCTACCAGCGAACCGACAAGCCGCTGGACCAGAAGTTTCACAGCGAGTGGCTGGAGTTGAGGAAGCAGCCGAAATCTTAATCCGAACGATAATGGGGACATGGGATCATGGGCAGGCAAATTGGCTTGATTGTCCTTGGGTTGTTCCTAGTTGGCGTGTTTCTAAATGTCTGGATAATTCCAGTTTCAATGCTGTTCGTATTCGCACTCGGAATGGATGGCAGCCTTTCTTATCAGGTTGAGTACGGAATCTCCTTTGCCCTCGCGGTAGTAACTGCCGTCCTAATTATCCGGCCGATGTGGGCACCGAAACCGAACAAACCCAAGGCCAAAAACTCGTCGTCAACTAGGAACGATGACCAGAAGCTAGAACAATGAGCGCCGGGCAATCGGGATCGGGAGTCTTCGGGCGTTTTAGTCAGTCCACCGCCAACAGGAACACTGACATGAGCCGGGTCATATTTCACGAATACGGCACCGAACTCCGCCAGGAAGGAGACGACTCCCTAGTGCTAAACGTTTTGTGTGGTCGCGTTGCGGAGTTTGGCGTTGAATTCGCTTTGAACGAATCTGAGCGTGAAGGCTATAGGCAGGGTGGAGACGGGTTCTTAAAGGAATTGGCGGCAAACGTTCGGCAAGACCCCACGGTCTTCGCAAGTCGCGGGAAATATTGCTGAACCACTTGCGCTCCGCTAGTCTTTGGCGTCCCTCACGCTCCACACGTGCAACCATCGCCGCCAAAGACTCCTGACGCCGCGGCGGAGTTCGGCACCTGTCCCCAAGAACCAGGTCCAGCCTCTTTCCAGCTTGGCGGCCGTTTGCCATTTCCACCTCAGGGGGCCCTAGAGTCATTAGCGGCAGTGCGTATCCGAGTGGAGAGTCACCGGCGCTAATGACTCTAGGGCCCCTCCTTTGCCCCGCAGGGGCAACCTATTACAGCCCAGGCTCGCGAGGCTTTGTGAGCGCAGCTTGGGTCATCGAATCGCAAACGCTCATCTGGCCCCCGAAGGGGTCGCCTAGGTAACCGCTTCGCGGTTCACTTCGGATGCCGCCTTCCGTACCCAGGGTGCGCTCGCCAAGCCTTGCGACCCTGGGCTGCAATTGGTTACCGCTTCGCGGTGACGCTCGGGGCCCTAGAATCATTAGCGACAGCGCGAGTCCGGCATTAGCAGCACCCAAGGTGCGACCTTAGTCAGCCCAGGCTAAGGCGTCTCCTTCCCTTCACTATGACTTGGCACATTCAAGCCCTGCCGTCCAGATTTCCGGAAACTCTTTTAAGGCTCGAAGGTCAGGAGTAGGCTGTGTTCTGCCGTCGCTTAGGAGGAAAAACTCGCTGCCGCGGAATCCGGCGGCTTAGAACGGGACCAGCAAAACCCGGCCGTCATCACCAGCAGCTAGAGCCCTGCATCCTTGCCCTTTCATGGTCACAGCCTCCTTCTGCTTGGATGTTTTGTCCAAACCGATGTTACTTGCAGGCTGTGACTTGCGTAAACCTGAACGGTGTTGGGGCTAGGTCGGCTTCTCCGGGCCGTCTTGGAAAGACGGCCTGCATTCTGGTTAGAATGGGCGGATGCGAAATGCCCTGTTGTTGTCGCTGATCGCCTTGAGTGTTTCCTCTCGTTTCGCGCTCTCGGCCGATGGTCCCGACTTCGCCAAGGAAGTGCAGCCCGTGCTGGCTGCGAAGTGTCTAAAGTGTCACGGCGAAAACGATCCCAAGGGAAATCTCGACCTCCGATCGAAGGCGGGGATGCTGGCGGGGGGCGATTCCGGCCCGGCGATGGTGGAGAGGGACGCCGCGAAGAGCCTGCTTTTGCAGCGGATTGCGGCTGGTGAGATGCCGCCGAAAGAAAGCCCGCAACTCACCACGGAAGAAACCGCACTGCTCAAAGCCTGGATTGCGGCAGGGGCAATTGCGCCGGATGTGCCGCTAGTGGAGAAGGCGGGGAAGTTTGACGCGGAAGGGCGAAAGCACTGGGCATTTCAGAAGATTGTCCGGCCCACTTTGCCGGTCGTCACAGAAGTAGCTGCAATCCGGACGCCCATCGATGCCTTCGTGCTGAAGGAGCTGGAAAGTCGCGGCTTGCAATACTCTGCCGTTGCCGACAAGCGAGTGTTGATTCGTAGGGTCTATCTGGACCTGCTCGGGCTGCCGCCGAGTCCGCCGGATGTGGATGTTTTTCTTGCCGATGCGAGCCCCGACACTTATGAGCGGCTGCTCGACCGAGTGTTGGCTTCGCCCCATTTTGGTGAGCGGTGGGGACGGCACTGGCTGGATGCGGCAGGGTACGCGGACGTGGGGACCACGGACAACGACGCGGCCATTATTCATCCCCTGGAAAACCGCTGGCTGTACCGGGACTATGTGGTGCGGGCGTACAATACCGACAAGCCCTGGCGGGAGTTTCTGACCGAGCAATTGGCTGGGGATGAACTGGTGGACTGGCGGAATGCGCCGACCTACACGCCCGAGATTCGCAGCAGCCTGATTGCCACCGGCTTTTTGCGGGCGAGTGCCGACGACTCGTTTGAACGGGAGTTGAATACTCCGGTGACGCACTTTGCCGTCTTGCAGCGGACGAGTGAGATTCTGGCCAATAATCTGCTCGGGCTGACGGTCAACTGCGCGAAGTGTCACGACCACAAGTACGAGCCGATCAGCCAGAAGGACTATTACCGCCTGATCTCGCTCGTCCAGCCGGTGTTCAATCCGGACAAATGGCTGCAGCCAAAGGATCGAGTGCAGCCGGGCATCTCGCCGAAGGAGCAGGAGGAAATTAACCGGCACAACGGCGAGGTTGACAAGCAGACCGGCGAGTTGCAGGGCCAAATCAGCACGTTGCAGGCTCCCTATCAGATAAAGCTGGCCGCGGCGAAACTCGAGACGATTCCGCCGGCCATTCGCGCCGATTTGCAAGCGGCACTGGCGACCGCTGCCGACAAGCGGACGGAGGTGCAGAAGTATCTGGCGGAAAAGCTTGGTCCGTCCATCGCTGTCAAACCCGAGGAAGTTGCCGCGGCGCTGAACGAGACGGAGAAGAAGCAAGTTTCCGATCTGCAAAAGCAAATTGGCGAGAAGAACGCACAGAAGAAATCGTGGCCCAACTGGCAAGTCATTTGTGAAGCCGGCCCACCGACTCCAACTCGCCTGCTCAAGCGAGGCAATTATGAGACGCCCGGCGTGGAGGTCGCCCCCGGCTTTGTGAATGTTCTTTGCGACGAAAAGGGGTCGGGAGTCTTTGGCGTCACAGATTCAACCACACAAAGAATCGTCGATGCCAAAGACTCCCGACCCCCTTATGGTTCCAGTGGCAGAAGACTGGCGCTGGCGAAGTGGCTGACCGACGAAACCAGTCCCGCGGCGCACCTGGCGGTGCGGGTGCAGGTGAACCGCGTCTGGCAGCATCTGTTCGGCAAGGGACTTGCCGAAACGCCCGACAACCTCGGCCTCACCGGCAGCCGGCCGACGCACCCGGAACTGCTGGAATGGCTCTCGGCGGAGTATCTGCAGAACGGCGGCCAACTCAAACCGCTACTGCGAAAACTCATGACTTCGCAGGTCTATCTGCAAACTTCCGCCGTGGGGCCGGAGAACATCGCCGCCGCCAAGACTGATCCCGAAAATCGCTGGCTCTGGCGGATGCGGCTGAGGCGGCTGGAAGCGGAAGCGGCGCGGGACTGCATTCTGGCGGCGAGCGGCCGGCTGGATACGACCATCGGCGGCGCGCCGATTCCCGTCGAGCCAAAGCCGGACGGGACATTTGTCATTCCCGAGAAGGGGCTCCCCACCGCGACCAGCAAGTGGCGGCGGACCATCTATCTGCTCGCCCGCCGCAACTACCATCCGGCCCTGCTCGCCGTTTTCGATCAGCCGAACCTGACCATGAACTGCACCCGCCGCGAATCCTCCGCCGTGGTGCTGCAGTCGCTGGCCATGCTCAACGATCCCGTCGTCGTCGAGCAGGCGGCGGCCTTGGCGGAGCGAGTGGAGAAGGAAGCGGGAACGGCAGAGCCCATGAGGCTAATTGAAACTGCCTGGCAAATCGTCCTAGGGCGATTACCGTCTGCGAGAGAAAAGCAAGCTTGCGCCGATTTGTTGCAAAGGCAGACTGCTAACTTCGTGACGGAAAAGCAACCACCGGAGCAGGCGGCTCACCAGGCGCTAACCCAACTGTGCCACATGCTGATCAATACCAGCGAGTTCATTTACATTCCCTAGTGGTTTATGTTCCCCATCCTCACCCGCCGCGAACTTCTTCGCACCTCCGCGCTCGGCTTCGGCAGTCTGGCCTTCGCCCACATGATGGCGAGCCCGGCTTCCGCTTCCCCCAGTCCCCAGTCCCCATTCCCCAGCCCCCATTTTCCCCCCAAGGCCGAAGCCGTCATCATGCTGATGCAGAACGGCGGGCCGAGCCAGATGGACCTGTTCGACCCCAAGCCGGAGTTGACGAAGAGCAACGGCAAAACGGCGAATGTCGAGACCTATCAACTGGGGAACAGCGACAAATTGATGGCCTCGCCGCTCGCATTCAAGAAGTACGGCGAGTGCGGCCTGGAGATGTCCACGCTGCTGCCGCATCTGGGGTCGATCGCCGATGAGCTCTGCCTCATCCGCTCGATGTACTCGGAGCACAACAACCACACCGAGGCCCTGGTCCTGCTTAACACGGGGAAGATTTTTCCCGGGCGGCCCTCGCTCGGCTCGTGGGTTAGTTACGGCCTCGGCTCGGAGAACCAGAACCTGCCGTCGTACATCGTCCTCCGCGACCCAGAAGGCTACAACACCAGCGGCACCCTCCTCTGGCAGAACGGCTGGCTCCCCGCCCAGTTCCGCGGGACGGAAGTCTCCACGCAGGGCTCGCCGGTCCTCAACCTCCGGCCGCCGACGCCGCTGGCCCCAGCCGTGCAAAAGGAAAATCTCGACCTGCTGGCCCGGCTCAACGAGGAGCATCGCCGCAGCTATCCGTTCGACGGCGAGCTTGAAACTCGCATCCGAAATTACGAGCTGGCGGCCCGCATGCAGCTTGCCGCGGGGGACATTCTCGACCTTTCCAAGGAGACGCAGGAGACGCAAAAGCTCTACGGACTCGATAACACCGAAACCGCCGGCTATGGCCTCCGCTGCCTGATGGCCCGCCGCCTGGTGGAGAGCGGCGTCCGCTTCGTGCAGGTCTTCCCGCCGGTCAAGCCGCAGAGCCAACCCTGGGACGCGCATGGCAACGTCAAAACGGACAACGAAAAAATCTGCCTGAAGTGCGACCAGCCTTCAGCCGCTCTCATCTCCGATCTCAAGCGGCGCGGCCTCCTCGATAAGACGCTGGTCCTCTGGTCCGGCGAATTCGGCCGGTTGCCGGTCTCTCAAAACGGCACCGGGCGGGATCATAACCGCAACGCCTTCACCCTTCTTGCCGCCGGCGGTGGCTTCCGCCGCGGCTACGTGCATGGGGCCACGGACGAAGTCGGCTACCGGGCAGTGGATAAGCGGGTGAGCGTCCCCGACCTCCATGCCACCGTTCTGCAGCAGCTCGGCCTCGACCACAACAAGCTCAACTGGCTCCACGCCGGCATCGACGAAACCCTCACTGACAGCCGCGTGACGGGGGCCAAGGTGCAGGGAGAACTGGTGAGCTAGACGCTCGGGGTAGCACGACTACTGGCCAAGGCCTGCGAAGAGCGACGTTAGTCATTTCCCCTTCGCCTGCCACTCCTCATCAAAAAGGCCGGCCGCAACCACCTTGCCCGCCGCGTTCGCGTCCGCCGGCACCGTAATGTCAATCGCGGCCCAGTCGGGGAGCTTGGGGGTTTGGTTGGAGTTGGTGCTGTCGTGCCCCTCGCGGAAGGTGAGGCCTGAGTTGAGGACGACGTACTTCGTGCCGTCGTCGGGGTTGGGATAAATCAAAACCGGGACTGTCGTGGAGGCATCGTAACTCTTGCCCCCGAGCGACCAAGTCTTTTCCTTCCATTCCACCGGCAGATCCTTTTGCCACTTCGCCAGCAGCAGGTTGGAATCGACATCCCCCCAGAGCAGATAGTTGTCCGTCGTAGGCACGTCATCGGCTTCGGCGAGCTCCGCCAGCACTTCCTTGTCGGTCTTGACCGTCAATTCGCCGCGCATCAGCGCACGCCAACGAGTTAGCTGATGCTCGCTTTCATTCTTCACCCAGGCCGCCACTTTCTCGTGCTTGGACTTGCCAGTGGGCATCACGACTACAACCCGGCCATTGCCGGTGAAAGCGTCGTCAATCGGACCATGCACGTATTCGTTCTTGTGCATCCCCGTCGGAAGTCGCGTCATCTCCGTCCAATGGCCCCCCACACGGTGCAAGTAAGCCGCCTTCGGACCGTCCTCGCCGGCCTTCAGGGGCTTCTTGACGATCAACCGGTCGCCGTCGATCGCAATCTCCACCCCAGCCATCTGTTCGAACGGAAACAGCGACAGCGACTCGATATTCTTGGTCGTCATCACGATTTTATTCCCCACCAGCTTCGCATCGATGCGGCTATCGAGCCAATGTTCCGTGAGCCGCTCGGCGTTGACCCAGTGCATGTAGGGATAGGCGAGTGTGCGGGTTTGGAGGTGGACTTCACTGGGCATATCAGGCTGCTGTTGCTTCACAATTCCAGCCAGCCTGCCCAGCAGCTTCTCCAGAGTCTTGGGCTCATATTTGTGCTCCACGCCGGGTCCGATCAGGTGCTCCAGCTTGCGGCCCTCGGCGAGGAAGGCTTCCTCCATGATTTGAGCGGCCTGAATCTGCTTGTCGTTCTCGCCGCTATAGGCAATCGTCGGCAGGTTGAAGAGATTCCGGGTGTAGCATGGCACGTCATACAATCCCCACAGCTTCTGCTCGTAACCCGGCGGAAAATCCTCGGGCTTCAACCTGCGATATTTCGCCGTTTCCGCAAAGCCAGCTCCCGGACTGACCGCACAAAAGTCAGTCGCGTAGTGCGCCCCGTAATGCCAGGCCCCGGCTCCCCCCATGGAAAATCCAATCAATACGACCCGGCTCGGGTCGATGTTATAGCGGTCCTTGACGTCCAGAATCGCCTCGGTAATGTCCGTCTCGCCCGCGAATTTGAACCCCACGCACTGCCGGCCAAAGGGATGCAGCACGATGGCCCCCGGCGGCGCAATCTGCCCCTGGCTCCGCATTCGCTCGTAGATGAAGTGCAGGTTCGTCTGCTTGTCCCCGCGGCCATGCAGCCAGACATACAGCGGGCAGGGCTCGTCAAAATCATGCCCCTTGGGAATCACCAGGCCGTACGGCTGCGGCGTTTCATCCGGGGAAAGTTCCGGCGTATACCCCGCGACAATTAGCCCGGTTTTGCCGTCGACCCACGGGGATTCCTCTTTCGCCGCCTCCTTCATCCGCTTCTCCGCCTCGTCGAGCAACGCCGTCGCCTTGGCCAAATCTTTGGGATCATAGAATTCGTCGAACTCCAGGGCGAACTCCACCGCCAGCAGAAAGATTTCGATATCCGCGTCCTGCGCCACGGAGAGGATGAACATTCCCTGCTTCTCCTTGGTGGCGGCTAACTCACGGATTTTCTCGATTCGGGCCACCAACTTCTCTTGCTCCTCCTTGGGAAGCTCTATCCCCGCCGGCGGCAGAATGCGCGGAATGGGAGCCTGTGCCCAGACGCAGCTAACCGAAAACGTTACTGCGCAGAGAGTCTTTATCCAAGCATGCGTACGCATTTTGTTTCTTCCGCGAGAAGTAACCAATTTCATTCCTGAAAATATTACCAGGAAGACACCAAGACACGAAGAAGAGCGGCTATCGGTGAGATTCCTTCGTGTCTTGGTGTCTTCCTGGTTCCATTCTCCCTTTTATGTATCTTCGTGTTTTTCGCGGCCATTTCCTCTTCGTTGTTCTTATGTCGGTCCCATAAGCCGCGTCGGAGCTCTGCTGTGGACCACGGCGCACATGCCGCCGCGCTGGGCGACGTTGACGACGTGTTTTTGGGAAGCCCGGCCGAGGATTGCCAGACCATATTTGCTCGGCGCGAAGCCCATCACGGTGTAAAACGGCTCGACGTGAAGCTTCCCTTCCGTCCCCACGACCGGGAACTCAGAGACCGGCAGGCTGGCGAGCTGTTGCACGACCCAGCGGTTGCTGTCCGCGAGCGCGGCGTCCACCGCGGCATTCCACTCGCCGGCGGAAACCGCCGGACCCAGCAGCACTCCCTGGCCGCCGTAGCCACGGTTGGGTTTGAGGACCAGCGTCTCCTGCTCATGGCGGACATACGGCAGCAAGTCACCGGACTGCCCATCGGGAAGCAGAGTCCGCCGTTCGCTGAGCAGCCGCGTCCAGAGTATGTGGCGGCGGAAGACTTGCCGCTCGTCGGCGCTGAAGTACTTTTGCGTGAACTGCGGGTCGGTGAAGACCTCCCAGCAGCTCTTCTGATCGAGGTCGGCCGTGATGGAAGACATCACCCGGTTCTGGCGGAAGAGGGTCCGCATCGGGCCGATGTTCGCCCCTTGCTTCTCCAAGTCCAGCAAGTCGCAGACGGCATAGTCGCGATAGGCGAGGTCGATGACCTGTCCGTTGTAAAGAACTTCACTTCCTTCCTGCGTCAGCTCCGCCGGGTCGGCGTGCATTACGCGCAGGCCGTATCGCTCGTGATAATAGCGGGCCACGTCCTCCTGCTCGTCGATGCCGCTGCTGGCGTACTTGGGATCGATGAAGCAGACGTTGATCGCTCTTCTGCCGACGCTTTCCAGATGTTCCAGAATTTCCTGCATCAGCAGTTCGCGGATATCGGAGCCGATGGAGAGTTGCAAGTCGGCGTCTTGCCCTTTTAGCATCGGAAACACGACCTGCGAGATTATCTGCTCTACCGCCGGCACCATGTGCAGCCCGCCGATACCACCCATGTTCGGCTCGACGAAGCGGAGCGAGTCTTTCCACATCGGGCTGGTGAAATCGATGACCGCGTCGTGCCGGCCGAAGACCGGGTTGTTTTCGCGGTGGGCTGGCGTCCAGCATTCCCACAGCCACTGCTCCTCCTCCGGCGGCAGGCGGAGAATGTCCCGCACCGCGAAGTCTTGCATATACAGCTCCACCAGCCGCTTGAGGGCGTTGTGGATGGTGAGCGTGACATAATGGATATACGCCACCTGGTCCGGCAGCACCGTCAGCGGGCAGGCCATCACGTTGATCGCATCCGGCTGGCCGTCCCGCAGATAGACGACGTGGTTCTTGAGCGACTCCAGCCGAATTCGCTCGAGCATGTCGGCCAGTGCGCCGGCGTCGATCCTGCGAAACGCCCCCCGGACACGGCTGGCCACGTTCATGCCGGCAAGGCCGAGTTCTTCCGCGGGAGTGAGCATGGGGGGCTAGCCAATTGACGGAAAGGCACCGGCACGAGGATTCGCCAGCACTTCTTTTAACGCAATGGCGAGGAGGCGCAAAGATGGAGAGGAAGGGGGAAGGACGGAGAGAATCGCCTGCGGACTTCTTTCAAGATCCTGATCTTTCCAGCCTTGCGACTCCGGGCCGAGTACTACGCCTGGCGGTCCGAGGGTGCGTTGCCTTTCCGGCTTTGGTTCTCCACCTTTGCTCGAAGCGCATCGTGGCCGGCCACAAGTATCGAAGCGTCCTGCGCCGGGCCTCAATCCGTCAGAATGTGAGCCGTGCCGCCAACTGGTACGACAAAGCCATCATGGAATCCTGTCCCCCTAGCCACAACACTGTCCGAAATCTGCCAAGCAGCTCATGAAAAATGTGGCGTCTTCGGCGACCTGGCTATGCCAGCGCTTGCTTCGTCCGCTGAGCCACCGGGTTATCATTCCCGCCGCTGCCCCGGAGGTTGAAAACGCTGCTGGCCAGGAACTTGCCACGCCAGGCGGGGCTGATGTGCTGAAAATCCTCGAGCACGGCGGAGCTGAACTTGTAGTCGTGAGCATCGCGCCCTTTCAGGAAAACCAATACACGGGCTCGCTGGATAAAGTCCTTGGCGTCTTCGTGGTGGAGAGCATAAGACAACGTCAGCCGGGCGGCGTTTAGTTTGTCCTTGCTGATTTCCGCGAAGACATTGTCGAGCAGCTCTCCCTTGGCGGCAACTTCCATGGGCTGAAGCTCGTTGATCTTGACGTCGTCGATTTGGCCCCGCGACTCCATGGACTTGCGGAACAGCGGCAGGAACGCCGCGTTCTGCAACAGGAGTAGCCGCCGCGTCTCGTCGCTGCCGCTCGTTTCATAGGCATAGCGTAAGGCGTTGGAAGTCGTCACCGTGTGGAGGCCGACAATCGCCGGCTGCCGCATGAGGCACTCGCCGGAGCCCAGCAGGAGTGCATCCCAGATGGATTGCGGGGAAACGCCTCGATTGAGCATCTCCACTACTTGTTTTGTCACGTCGCCACTGGAGCCGGTGTGCAGGGTGGCGAGCAAATCTTCGGTGGCTTTGGAGTCGAGTTTTCCGTTCTGCCACTCAGGTCGGATGGTTTTGACGAGCGACTGGTTTTCGCGGAACGGCTTATCCGGCGCAAGGTCGCTCTTGGACGGGTTGGGCTCGCCGTTGTGGTTGAGGAGCCCATAAGCCAGCGAGCGGAGCACCGGCTCGGCGTGTTGCCAGCCGATGCAGTGCAGCGTCCGCCAGGCATTGGCAACGTAGATGGCCTTATGGCCGATGGCTCGAAAGTCGCGGGCTCCATAGCGGCAGAACAGCTCGAACAGGTCGTTCGCCCCGGCGGTGCGGGCCAGAGCGGTGACGGCAACGTCCGCTTTGGCTTCGTCCCACTGGTCCATCGCGTCGATGAACATTTGGCGGGCTTGATGGGCAGCAGGGACGGCGGCCTCGTCCACGGCCGTCATCGTCCAGTTTCCTTCGCTCACGTCGCGGGCCTGTGCATCCTTGAAATGGTCCAGGGCCCAGAAAATCGGCAGCCACCGCTGGTCGTCGGGGCTCGACATGCTCGCCAGGTGCGCCGAGTTCACCACCAGCACTGCGTGGAACTTGAATCCCAGTTGCGGCCGCGGCTGCACATTCCGAACGCCGGCGAGCAGCAGCGCCGCCACCACCTCGCGGTAACTTGTCCCCTTCTTGATCTTGGCCGCCACTTCCTCCAGCAGCCTCTCCCGCGGCGTCTCTTCCACCAGGCGGACCAGCGGCTCGATTTCGTCATTGAACCGCACCAGCTTGGGATCCGGCTTGGCTTCCTCCGCGTTCACCCGCGGCAGTCCTTTCAAAAACCCCAGTTGCGACAGCCCTGCCATAGCCGCGGCGGACGACGAGGCGGAGAGGAACGAGCGGCGAGAGACGACGGTCGAGCGGCGAGAAGACGACATGCGATCGGACATGGCCAGGTCTCCGGAATGAAAGAGATTCGCGGGATGCTTACAGTTTAGGCTTTTGGCTCCGAGGTACAACCGAGCATCCGGGATTCTCGCACGGCCACTCACTAATTGAACTTGCATAGGAGTTGGTTCATAAGAGGCTCAATGGAGTTCTTCTTTTCTAAGACCAACGAGCACAAAGGGGCAATGCAACTCCTGAAGACAATCATCCTGAAGGGACGTCTGGTCACCGGCGACGCCATCTTCTGCCAGCGTGACTTCTGCCAGCAGATTCTGGACGATGGTGATCACTACTTTTTTGTGGTCAAAGACAACCAACCGAGCCTGAAAGAAGCCATCGCGGCGGATTTTCGGCCCGGCTTTTCCCCTCTCCTCCGAACGCGAGCGGCAGCAGCATCTCTCTCAAGCTGAAACCCACACCAAAGAGCATGGGCGCGTGGTGCGGCGGGAACTTTCTGTCAGTTCCCGCCTGGCCGGGAACTATGATTGGCCCGGGCTAACTCAAGTCTGCCAGCTCACCCGCACAACCAAACAGGCTGGCAAAGGAACCGTGGAGATTGTTCACGCTGTCACCAGCCTCCCCCGCGAAGTCGCCGACGCCGCGTTGCTGCTCCCCTTCTGGCGCGGGCACTGGGGAGTTGAGACGCTGCACTACTTCCGCGACGTCCATTTCGGCGAATACCACTGCCGCGTTCGGGATTCCAGTGGCGGCCACGTACTGGCCTGCTTCCGCAACGCCGTCCTCAACCTCTTGCGGAAAAACCTGGTTAATAACGTAATCGACGCCCTTAGGCAGTTTACATTTCACCCAGCTAGTTTGCTAAAACTCCTACGCATCTCGAAACAGTGAATAGCCGTGGAATTACCAGTGGGTTTTTCAACAGAGTCGCTGGAGAGGTTAGACTAACACCATGAGTTCGACGTCCCAGTTTTCGACGACAAACGGTCTATCTCGCCGCAGCTTTTTCCAGCATGTTGGCGCGGGGATTTATGGAGCGGCACTCTGGCAATTGCTGGATAACGACGCGAGCGCGAACGATGCGAGCAAACCGTCCAGCGCCGTACCCAGCCTGCTCTCACGCCAGCCGCACCATGCCGCGCGGGCCAAATCGGTCATTCACCTGTTCATGAATGGCGGGCCGAGCCAGATGGATTTGTTCGATCCCAAGCCGGAGCTCGACAAGCATCATGGAGAGGCATACTTCGACAAGATTGCCGGCGAGGTGGAGAACGTCAAGGACGCCGGCGCGCTGATGCGAAGCCCGTTCAAGTTTGCCCAGCATGGCGCTTGCGGCATGTGGGTTTCCGATGCCCTGCCGCATACGGCCAAACATGTCGATGATTTGGCTCTCTTGCGCTCGCTCTTCACCACCAACATCACGCACGAGCCGGCGCTGTATCTCATTCAGACCGGGCGGATGATTTCCGGCCATCCGACGCTTGGCTCGTGGGTCATTTACGGTCTGGGGAGTGAGTCGCAGAATTTGCCGGCGTACATTGTGCTCGATGATCCGCTCGGGCTCCCCATCAACGGCGTGGAGAACTGGGGTGCGGGACTCTTGCCGCCGATTTACCAGGGGACGCGGTTCCGCAGCACGGGCTCGCCGGTCCTTAACCTGCGGCCGGAGAAGGCGGACCCGCTCGCCGTCGCCAATGTGCAACGGGAGCTGCTCCGCGAGCTCGATCAACTGCATCAGTCCAAACATCCCGGCCATCCCAATCTGCAGGCCCGCATCGCCAGTTACGAGCTGGCCGCCCGGATGCAACTTTCCAGCAGCGAGGCGCTGGACCTGTCGCGCGAGAGTCAGCGGACGCTGGAGCTGTACGGCATTGGCAAGGAGCCGACGGATTCTTACGGGCGGCGGTGCTTGATTGCCCGCCGGTTGATAGAGCGGGGGGTCCGCTTTGTGCAGCTCTATATCAATGCCCAGATTTGGGATAACCACACGGGGCTCGCCACGGATATGAAAGCGGCTTGCGACCGGACGGACCTCCCCATCGCCGGTCTGCTCACGGACCTCAAGCAGCGGGGATTGCTCGACGAGACGCTTGTTGCGTGGGGTGGCGAATTCGGCCGGCTGCCGATTGCCCAGTTGTCGGCGGACAAGGATGAGAAGAAGTCGGGCCGCGACCACAACAAGAATGCTGCCTGCTGCTGGTTCGCTGGCGGCGGCGTGAAAGGAGGAACCACCTACGGCAGCACGGACGAGATTGGCCTGGCGGCGGCGGAAAACAAAGTAAGCGTTCCTGACTGGCACGCCACCATCCTGCATCTGCTCGGCCTGGACCATGAGCAGCTCTTTATCGACCAGCATGGCCTGCGCGAGAAGCTGACCGGCGTGCTTCCGGCCAAAGTCATTCGAGGGATTTTGGCCTGATCGGTCCTGGTTATGTCCAGTGACACTCGATGTTTCAAGCCGCACAGGAGCTTGCAAAGCTTAGCCGCCGCGACCACGCGGCGAATCCCCGCGTGGTCGCGGGGGCTAAGCTAACTTCCATTCTTTGGGCGAATTCTGCATCCAAACGGACTCTCGGCGCCAGTAATGGGTACCGGAACGTGCCAATAGAGGAGAGATGCCATGTACCCAGTGATGGAACCGCCGATACGGTCAAGGACGATGAACTTAGAACACGAAATTGCCGATGCCACGGACCACGAGGATTTGGAAACGCAGACGGCTGTTCGCGAACTGCTCGCGATTCTGCCTGAGGATGTTCTGGGAGAGATCCGTAGTGGCGACATCGATGCTGGTGACCCCGCGTTTTTGAGCGGTCTCATGGATCACGCTTCGCGACTGGCGATTGCGGACCCGCAGAACGGACGGCGAATTCTGGGCAAGATTATCCGGCTCCGCAAGTTGCTCCATCGCTCGCTGCGGGAAACGGAGCCCGGTGTGGTGGTGTCGTCAACCTTTGTCAGCGACAGCAAAAGGGTAGGTCGCAACGGCATTTGTCCCTGCGGCAGCGGGCGGAAGTTCAAGCAATGTTGCATGCGTAAGTCTTGATGAGTAAAGTATTTGCGGTGTTTTTCACCGACAACTCGGCTGATGAAATGGAGGGAATTTGGTTGATTGCTGCATTGAAAAGTCCTGAGCGAGGCAGTAAGTAGAAGGAGAACAGTGAAGTCTCCCTGGAGGACGCTATGTCCACACCCTCGGCGAGGGCCGAGCGGCCCACGAAGGATAATTCCGGTCTGCAGAACCTCAAGGACGAGGAGCTGCTGGCTCGTTTTTTTAAGACCAGCGAGGAGGGGGCCTTTTCGGTCCTTGTTGGCCGATATAGTTCGTTAGTTTACGGAGTGTGCAAACGAGTTCTGGGAAATGCCGCCGATGCGGAAGATGCTTTCCAGGCGACGTTTTTGGTATTGGTGAAGAAGGGGGCCAAGCTGCAGCAGCCGGGCCGGCTGGCAAATTGGTTATATGGCGTGGCATTACGCACCGCCAACCATGTGAAATCGAAACGAGCAAGGCGCACGCGAGTGGAAAGGGGAGCCAGTGTTGCGGCTCCCAGGTCCGAAATGAATGACATGAATTACGAACAGATGTGGAACGTGCTGGATGAAGAAATTCACCAGTTGCCGCCGAAGTATGCGCTCCCACTCGTGCTCGTTTATCTGGAAGGGAAGACCAACGCCGAGGCCGCCACGCAGCTTGGTTGGCCGGAAGGGTCGATGTCGCGCCGTCTGTCTCGGGCCAAGGAATTGCTGCGCTCGCGCCTTTCCAAGCGGGGGATGGCCATGTCCGCCGTACTCCTCGCCGCCGCCGTCTTTGCCCGTCCAGCCGCAGCCTGCGCTCCCGCTCCGCTGCTGGCCTCCACGGTGAAGGCGGGATCCTTGGTCGCGCAAGGAGCCCGATTGGTCGACGTGGTTTCTCCTTTTGCTGCCAAGGTTGTGGAGGAAGTCGCTCTCAGCTTGTCGGGAAGTTACAAGCTGATCGCATCGCTCGCGGTCGCGGCTGCATCGCTCTTCATCGCTTCGTCGGTGGTCGTCTGGCAGGTGGCCGCTCCCGATGATGCTAGCCTGTTCCAAAAGCCTCCCCCTCCGACCCATATTTTTCCGCCCAATACGGATCGTCCTGGGAATTCCGCCAGCATTTCCATCAGCGCCCCCAAGGCGTATCGGGACCGTCTGAATGGCATTCAGCCCACCGAAGAAAAACCGGGCGAAGGCTCTAGCAAGAGCGGCAGCCGATAGACGACGCTGCTTGAGTCGCGACTCAGGAGTCTATTTCCCCCCGACGATTTGTGTTTGGGCTGTTGACCCCGCGATGTCTTGCAGCTCCAGAGTAAGGAGATTGACCTGCACCGTGGTCCCCACGGACAGCGTGAGGGTGTGGTGCCCTTTGCCAAGATCGAAGTCGGCCAGTCGGCCAGAGATGGGAGTTGGCTTGCCGTCCACCCACAGGGCAATCTTGTTGCCGGTGGCCGAGGAGACCAGAACCCGCACTTTTCCGGCGGTGGAAACGTCGAGCTCGGCCCGCACAAAGCGGGTGGCGTCTTGTCCTGGTTGGACGACGAAGGGGGAAAGCGAATCCAGCGGTAGCTCGCCACGGACGGTGCTGTAGGCGCTTTCCCAGGTTAGGGATGGGTTGTCCGTTGCAGCGCTGTCGTAGCTCGTGCGTCTGAGCAGCGTATGGGCCTCCTCGGACCAGACGAGCGATTGCCAGCGGCGGACGACTCGCTTCTGTCCGATGGTGTACTGGCCGCCGACCTTACCCAACTCCGACAGGAAGCGGACTAGGTCCACCAGCTCCGCCCGAGTCAGCGAATCAGCAGCTCCATCCGGCATCAAGGAGCGGGGGCTGTCCTTGATTTGCTCGATGTTGGCTTTGGCGATGGTGACGAGCTTGTCTTCGGCATTGCGCAGGACCACGGTTTGGCCATCCTCGCGGACGACGAGCCCGGTGTACTGCTGGCCGTCGTTATCGAGGACCAGCTTCGAGTGAAAGCCTTCTTTGATTTTTGAGGAGGGAGTGATCATGGATTCAATCAAGTAATCCACTTGAGCGCTGGCACCAATGCTGACGAGGTCCGGCCCGACGACTCCTCCCGCGCCGCCGATGGCGTGGCACTTCAGGCACTGGAGCTGCGCATTGCGATAGATCAATTCGCCGCGAGCGGGATTTCCTTTTTCCTTCACCTCCGCGACCAGGCCGGCGACCAGTTCTGGCGTCAACTTCCAAACGGCTGCTTCCAGGCCGCCCGCTTTTTGAACGGAGGCGATCAGCTCTTCCGAAGGCTGTGGGCTGGCGCGGACCGCGCGGAGAACGAGCTTGGCCGTGTCAGCGTTTAGCGTGACGTCTTTCAGAGCAGCCGTCATGGCGGCCGGACCTTCTTGGCTTGTGAGCAATGGCGCGATGGCGGCAGCGGGGTCAACTCCCGGAGCCGCTTCGGCCAGGAGCTTCATCGTGAGCTGGGCCGCGAGCTTGACGTCGAGAGTGGCGACGGCACCAATGGCGCGCTGGCGCAAGGCCAGCGATTTCTCCTCGCTGCCGAGTTTGGCCAGATTCGACTTGCTGGAGTCACCACCGAGCATTGCCAAAGCGTCAATCGCTGCGGCCCGCAAGTCCGCGGAAGCAGACGGCGTCGTCGCGGCGCGAAGCATGATCGGCTGAACGGACTCATGCTTCCATGCGCCCCCCGCCCGCAGCACCGAGGCGATCAGCCGAACATCCGGTCCTTCCGCTAGCCGGGCAAGCTGCGTCAAATCACCCTCCGGCAGCACCTTTCTGAGCCGACTGGTTTCGACCAGGGAATCGAGGAGCGCCGCTTTGCGGGCCGCCGGTAGGTTGGACTTTTCGTCGATGAGGATGGCGTAGATTGCTCCCAGCTCCTTGGCTCCACCGAGCTGCGCGATGAGACCCAGCACTTCATCCACACGACTCGCGGGCAGTTTGTCCTGTTGAATAAGCGAAAGTAGCGTGGGTACCACATCGGGCGAATTCACCGCTTTCAGGGCATACGTCAGCCGTTCCACGTCGCCGCCGAAGACGTCCTTTCCTTCCTTCACCTTGGGGAGCCAGGCGGGAGAGAGATCACGCATGGTCTGCCACAGGGCAAAATCGAGAAACCGGTCCATCGGTTTGGCGAGGACGTTGGCGGCTCCCTTTGCGGCATAGTCCGTTCCCACCGCTGCCAGGCCGCGAACTCCCTCGAGTCGTACGCGCGGATGCTGGTCGACCACGGCCATGCGGAGAAATGGATAGGCCAGTTTCTGGTCGCCAGTATCGAGGCGCGTCCGCCAGTGCGAAGCGGTGCGCGTCGCTGCGGCGCGGATGCGGTGGTCCTTGGATTTGGCAAGGTCCGGCAGCACTTCCATCCCGACTAATGTGTTGTCGATGCATTCGCAAACCCACAGCGCTTCCAGCAAATGGTGCTCATAATTCGGGTCAGTCCTGTCCAGCCCGGCCATCCATCGCTGTAGCATGACATCCACGTTGGCACCTGTCGCATGGCGGTGCTTGAGCATGATCTTGGCATTCTGCCGCGTCCATTCTTCCGGCTCCTTGAGGAGCGCCAGAAGTTGATAGACATCGGGATCTTTGGGAATCGCCGTCTGCAGCGGCTTGCGCCCCTTGGCGCTCACCCGCCAGATGCGGCCGTGGGTGTGGTCGCGGCGTTCATCGCGGAAGTCGACTTCGCCATGTTGGATGATCGGGTTGTACCAGTCGGCGATGTAGATCGCTCCGTCGGGCCCCATTTTCACGTCGATGGGGCGGAAGGCGACGTGCTGCGTCTTGATGACTTCCGTCTCTTGCCGTGAAGCATAGCCGCTGTTGTCTTCGGTGACGATGAAGCGGCAGACGCGGTGGGCCCGGAAATCGCATGTGAGCATGTTGCCGTCCCAGTCCGGGGGCAGATGCCGACCGCCGACGACCTCCAGGCCGCAATGCTTGGGACTGCCGGGGTTGAGGCCGGCGACGATCCGCGTGGCGCCGGGTGCCGAGAAGAAGACCGAACCTGGGAAAACATAGTTGATCCCTTCTCCGAACGCCCCGTCCGTGGCGAACGATTGTCCCCAGCGATCGAAGTGATGCCCCCACGGGTTCACGAAACCGTGACATAGCACCTCCAGCTCCAGCGTTTCCGGGCGGAATCGCCAAATGCCGCCGCCGTTGAGTCGCTTCACTCCAGAGGGAGTTTCGATGTGCGAGTGGATGTAGATCGACTGGTTCATGTAGAGACAGCCGTCCGGTCCCCAGCGGAGCGTGTGCAACAAGTGGTGCGTGTCTTCCGTCCCGAAACCGCTGAGGATGACTTTCTTCTGGTCCGCCTTGCCGTCGCCGTTGGTATCCGACAGGTGAATGAGCTCGGTGCTGTTCGCGACGTAGCAGCCGCCGTTGTGGTCGGGAACGACGCCGGTGGGAATCAACAGACCATCCGCGAAAACGGTCGCATTCCCGGCCTTGCCGTCGTTGTCGGCGTCTTCCAGCACCAGGATTCTGTCGGTCGCCTTCTGCCCCGGCTTCACCTGCGGGTAGACTTCGCTTGAGGCCACCCACAGCCGCCCCTGGGCGTCGAAGTTCATCTGAATCGGCTTGGCCAGCAGCGGATCGGCAGCGTATAGATTGACTTCCATCCCGTCGGCTACGATGAAGGACTTCCGCTCGAGCTCTGGGTCGGGATCGGGAATGTCTTTGAGCTCCCGCTGGGCGAGAACGGCTGAGTGCAGACCAAGGAGCAGCAGGATCGCCATTGCCAGGGAACAAAACCATCGACGTAACATTCAGCACCAGAATGGGTAAAAGCAAATGGCCGGTCGAATCCAAGCCGCCATCTTACCGGCAAAAAACTCTCTCAGGTATTGGCGGAAAGAGGATGAATTCTTGGCCAATGACCTGATTTGGAGTTACGTCGGCGCGTATTATTCGGAAAGATAGAAGGGCCCAGCGACAGTGGATGCATTGACTCAAGCACCCGTGAACTTTCCAAGTTACTAGCCATGGTCTGGAAGACCTCATTAGCAATCCTCGTCATCCTGCTCATCGCGGCTGGCGGAGCCGCGTATTGGTGGCAACTTCAGCAGGCGAACGGGCAACTTCTTCTGCCCGGGACGGTGGAAGTCCAGGAAGTACGGCTCAGTTCGAAGATTGCCGGACGGGTTAAGGACGTGTTTGTTGTCGACGGAGCGCATGTGAATTCAGGGGATCCGCTGGTGGAGCTCGACATTCCCGAACTGCGGGCTCAGCGGCGACAGGCAGCCGCGCAACTCGCGGCGGCTACGGCAGCGGCGGCCAAAGCGGAGCGCGGGCCGCTGGACGAGGAGTTTGCCGCCACCAAGGCCGCGGTCGATGCGGCCAAGGCGCGACTGGCCAAGATGGACAAAGGAAACCGCGACAAGGAAATCGAGCAAGTGGAAAAGAACGTCGATGCCTGGAAGGTTGACCTCGCCAATGCCCGCGTCGACCTGCAGCGCATCTCCGGCCTGGTGCAGACCAAGTCCGCGACCAAGAAGGAATTCGATGACGCGGAGGCCAGGTACAACCGTCTCCAAGCTACCGTCAACGAGGCCACCGCCAGGCTGGAGCTCATGCGGGAGGGATTTCGCGATGAAGACAAGGCGGAGGCTCTGGCAGATTTCAACCGCGCGAAAGCCAACGACGCTCTGCTCCACACCGGAACTCGCGAAGAGGACAAGGCCTCCGCCCGTGCCCGGGTCGATGAATTGACTGCCAAGCTCGCGGAGCTTGATACCAATATTGCCGAAGCCATCGTCAAGGCGCCGGAGGACGCCATCGTCGAGCTTGTCAGCGTCCGCCGGGGTGACACCACCACTCCCAATCAGCCGGTCGTCCGCATTTTGCGAGCCGACGACCTTCGCATCAAAGCATTCGTTCCCGAAACCGAGCTCGGCCGCGTACGGCTGAACCAAGAGGTCGCCGTGACCATGGACACGTATCCCGAGCGAAAGTTCCAGGGAAAGGTCACGTACATCTCCTCGACTGCCGAGTTCACGCCCCGCAACGTGCAAAGTGTCGACGAACGGCGGCACCAGGTATTCGCGATCAAGATTCGGGTTGACGATCCGCAGGGAATTTTCAAATCCGGAATGGCGGCGGATGTGCATTTGCCGAAGGAACCGGAGGAGAAAGCAGTAAGCAGTAGGCAGTAGGCAGTAAGCAGTCGGATTGCCTACTGCCTACCGCCTACTGCCTACTGCCTACTGCCTACTGCCTACTGCCTACTATGCCCACTTCTCCCGTCATCGAAATCTGCGGTGCGACCATCCGCTTCGGGGCGTTCACCGCCGTGGATGAAGTCAGCCTGAACGTGATGCCGGGGGAGGTCTTCGGACTCCTCGGGCCGAATGGTTCGGGCAAGACGACGCTCATCCGCGCGCTCTGCGGTCTGTTGCCGTTTGCCAAGGGATCGGCCACGGTGCTGGGGCGCGACGTGCAAAGGTACGCCGAAGAAGTGCGCCAGTCGATTGGCTACATGTCGCAAAAGTTCTCGCTCTATGCCGACCTCACGGCTCAGGAGAACATGGATTTCTACTGCGGCATCTACGGCCTTTCCAATGGCCAGCGCAAGACACGCCAGGCGGAACTCATTCATTTGACGGGGATTGAGCCTTATTTAGACCGCCGGGCCGGCCGCCTCTCCGGCGGTTGGAAACAGCGACTGTCGCTCGTTTGCGCGCTTCTTCATCGGCCGAAGTTGGTGTTCCTTGATGAGCCAACCGCCGGTGTCGACCCCGTCGCCCGCCGCGAGCTTTGGGACTTGCTCTTTCACCTGGCCGGAGAAGGGATCACGCTCGTCATTACCACGCATTACATGGACGAGGCAGAACGCTGTGGCCGCGTCGGCTATCTGCATCTCTCGAAGCTGCTCGTCGTCGGCTCCCCGGATGAACTCAAGGCGCTTCCTAACGTGACGCCTCAAGGGAAGAAGCGGGTGGAAATCGTTGGCCCGGATATGTCCGCGCTGCTCGCTTGTTTGAAAGGCCGCCCCCATGTGCATGAGGCCACCATCTTCGGCCAGGCCATTCGGGCGCTCGTTGACGATGGCGATGCTCTGAGCGACATTGCCGGTCCCGGAATCATCATCCGCCCTGCCGAACCCAATCTGGAAGACGTGTTCGTGACGATGGCCAAGAGCCAAAAGAACGCCGCTTAGCAGGCCACACTGACGCTCCAATTCAACAGGCACATCTCATCCGCAAAAAAAGCCGCTCGACGATTGTCGTAGCGGCTCAAGGTGCGCCCGGAGGGATTCGGGCCTGTCTTGTCTTAGTCGCCTCGGCAAGGAGCGTGCTGCTCAGGCGGTCCAAGTCTATCCCGAGAACACGGTCGCTGGGCGAAATATCGAAGGTCCGCATCAAGGCATCAACGTGGCCCCTTGCCCCTTCGCTCGGCGCCTGGGCAAAGGGTGTTGCGTTCCGGTTCGTGATATTCATCCTGATTACAGCTCAATTCGAAAGAGCCTCGTCGGTTCGGAGTAGACTCAGGCTCCGCCTTGATGCTTTGCCAGATGGGTTTGGGAAAACTCCAAATAAAACTGCCGGTGACATGATGCGCTGGGGCCGGAAGTTGGCATTGCATAGGTAGAGCAATTCCATCCCGCCGTGAAAGGTCGGGTTGGGAATTGACATTCATGAGGTAGGGAGATGTCAGCCCGCGCGGGACTGTCCGGCGCGAGCGGTCTCCGTTCTTGTCCCAAAGGCCCAGCCATGTCGAACTTTCGCAAGCAGTTGCCCAGCCGTCTTTTGGACTGTTCTCGGTCACAACGTCAACGCCGGCGAAAACTGGGATTCGAACCGCTGGAGGATCGACGCCTGCTGGCGCTGGTCTGGGCCAATCGGGGGGATGCCAGCGACATGTTCGACGCCGCCTTTGGCGCGAGCGCCGAAGTGGCCCGCAATGTGGTCGATTCGGCCCTGGCCGAGTGGAATCGCGTCGTAACCGGCTACCAGGGCGAGGATTTTGAAACGCAGATGACCATTGTCATGAATCCGACCAATCCAGCCACCAGCGCCAGGGCTTCGGACACAGTGCCCGACGCCAACGGTGTGCCGATGTCCGGCCTGGTCACGATCAACATGGCGGGGACTCCCGCGGAAGGTGACACTCCCGCGAACACCCAGTGGTATCTCGACCCTACCCCCGACGACCATTCGGAATTCATGGGAACGCTCGTGCACGCCTTCGCCCGCAACCCAACGCCGGGCGGGCCGGCCGATGGGATGCGCGACCTGCGCACGCTGCTGGTTCATGAGCTGGGCCACACGATGGGCGTCTCCTCCGGTTCCCAACTGATGTATAGCAATCCAGCGGTCACGGTGACCAACACCGGCATTCCCGACACCTCGGTCGGGGACGAAGACGCCGACAACAGCTATTGGCTCTTCCAGGGACCGAGCGTCAACGCGGTCATGACCGACTTCGACATCGGGGGCGACAACGTCTCTTCTGCCGCCGGGCACACGGCCATGCCTCTGGCGGGCAATACGCCCATCAACTTTGGCGGCCAGTTGTATTACACAAGCGTCGATACCATGCAGCCCACGAGCCTTAGCATCCGCCGCATTCTGCTCACCAACAAAGTCGGGCTGATGATGAACGACATGGGATACGACGTCGTGTTGCCGGAGACTTTTGGCACTTTTCACAGCGTGCTGGACGCCGCTACGGGCCTGCTGACGATCCAGGGGGGGAACGACAATACGCTCATCAACAACGTGGACCAGGGAGCTTCCTCCGACACGCTCACGCTGTTGCGCTTTGGAAACCTGCTGGCCCTCAGCATCGACATTGGCGTCGACGTGCCAGGCACTGGCCCCGGCATGACCCCGCAGGACCAGCAGGATTCATTCTTCAGCGTGTTCGAAGTCGGCGACGTGAATTCCATCCGCATTGAAGGATTCGACGGCAACGACCAGATCAATTTTATCGGCGACTTCGATTTCCTGAGCACGCTGGAAGCCTTCGGCGGGGACGGCGATGACAGCATCAGTGGCGATTTGCTCACGGGTAACCAGGCCCTGCGGGCATTTGGCGAGGAAGGCGAAGATACGCTCGTCGGCGGCCCTGGCGGCGACCTCCTGGTCGGCGGCGATGATGCGGACTCGCTCAGCGGCGGCGACGGCAATGACCAATTGATCGGCGGCTTCCAGATCGCCAGCTTGGACTCGCCGGACAGTGATGACAGCGCCGACACGCTCCACGGCGGACTCGGCAACGACGGGATTATCGCCGACGACGGCTCGTTCATCCCCTTCATCGTGCGCGACACCAGCGGAGGAAACGACGTTGTCTACGGCGGCGACGGCGACGACCTGATCTTCGGCGGCTTTGGCCACGACGACATCTATGGCCAGGGTGGCGACGACACCATTGCCGCCGGTCCAGGCAACGACACGGTCCTGGGGGGCTGGTTTCTCTTCATGGGAGCTCCGCCGCTGGCCGATGGCGACGATTTCATCAGCGGTGGGGATGGAGCCGACGTGGTATACGGCGACAATTTCGACCCCCTGCTTCCGCCCATCTTCAGCCAGAGTGGCGGCAATGACGTGCTGCTGGGAGGAGATGGCGACGACACGATCCTAGGCCAGGCAGGCCACGACGACCTCGAAGGGGGCCGGGACGATGACGCGCTGCATGGCGGCGTGGGTAACGATGAGCTGGCAGGAGGGCCAGGGGCCGACTTGCTGGTGGGGGATGTCGGGACCGATCTGATACTCGGCAACTCAGGGCCCGATTTGCTGGACGGCGGCCAGGACGACGACATCCTGGTCGGCGGATCGGACGGCGACGAACTGCGTGGCGGATCGGGTGATGATTTGCTGACCGGCGAAGCCGGTGACGACCTGCTCGTGGGTGGCTTTGGGTCCGACACGCTCGACGGCGGCGCGGACAACGATGACCTGATCGGCGGCAACCTGGGGGTCTTGGGCGTGCAGGCTGATTTCTCCGCCGATTCTCTCAACGGCGGCGACGGCGACGACGTAATCCTCGGCGACAGCGGCTCGATCAGCCCGTTCTTCATCCCCGTCTTGGACTTCCTCGGCGGCGGCGACACGATCCTAGGCCAGGCAGGCCACGACGACCTCGAAGGGGGCCGGGACGATGACG
>SXOA01000038.1 GCA_005778405.1 Planctomycetaceae bacterium | reverse complement strand
CCCCTTGGGAGAGGGCTGGGGTGAGGGTCTGACAGTTTTCGAAACGCCCAGTGATCCGCTGCATCCCCTTGCGATGACTTGGCCGCTTCGGCAAGTCCCGGCGCTCCCGCCAGAATCCACTGCTTCAGCAACTCACGGTCCTTCTCCGGCAGCCCCGTCTCCGGCGGCATCTCCCCTTCGCTCACCTTTTTCCAGAGCAAGCTGGCCGCCAGATCATGCGGCGCGACAGCAGTCCCATCCTTGCCCCCCTTAAGCAGATCCGCGGGCGTGCTCAAATTCAGCTTCCCCTCTTGCTTCGCTGGGCCGTGGCACTTCACGCACTGGCGCTTGAGGAGCGGGGCGATTTCTGTTTCCCACTTGACGGGATTAGCGGCCAATGCCAAACCTGGCAGGCAAAGGACGGCAACGGGGATGTAGTTGAGTCGGAACATGTTCGTCATTATACATCCCACGTTGTCCGCGCTCATGATGTGTACTTGGCTTGTCTTCTACGGTGGCTCATGAAAGAGCCGGAGTGCGGGAAGGACTTTCTGCACGAGAGTGAAATCCTGGTCCCGAGTCCAGAGTTCCAGGTTGTGTGAAATCGCAACTGTGGCAATCAGTACATCCGCGAGCGAGACTGTAACCCCGGCCGCTCGCAGAGCGGCAAGGTTATCTCCCGCCTCATCCCACAAGCTATCTGGAACAGAAATCTGCTGGAACAATCCAAGAGCCTTAATCAGCTGCTGCCGATGTTTAGCATCTCGCGTGGCGTGCAGAATCTCCGTTCGTGTCGGACCACAAATTGCTGCTGAATTTGAGACGACGAGCGACTGCAGCCGCGGACGGCGCGTGCGAAGAAATTCAACCACAATCGACGTGTCCGCGAGAATCATAGTTGCGGGGCAACATTATAGGAGCGGTCGAAGGCCCGGTACTCATTGATTAAGTCTTCGTCGATCAATTCGCCGTCCACACTCGCGAAAAAATTGGCCCAGTCCTGCTCAGTCGCAGGGGTCTGCGAAACTTGTTCGTAGATCACGATTTCCACTTGCTTGCCTAGCAGTGGTTGCACCTCGGGCAAGGTGAGCAATGAAGAGTCGAGTTGGGCGTGGATGCGAATGGCGTTCATCGTAGGATCTCCTTCCTCAATTCTAGTCCCTCAATCGCCCCTGAAAGTAGAGGAAACGTTCAGTGCCTCGCGATTTACTCACACATCCCGCGTCGTCCACTCTCCGTCCACCTGCCGCCAGAGTTTGCCGGATGGGTTTTTGTCCTGAAGTGCCGCGGGAAGTCGCGATTGGCGGACGCCGTCGTAGCAGGCGAGCATGGCGAAGCGGCGGAGGGAGGCGGGGATGCCGACGGCGGTGAAGCCGGGGTGGCCGGTGGCGGGGAAGGGGCCGCCGTGGTTCATCGCCGGGCTGACGGCGACGCCGGTCGGCATCTTGTCGTTGAGGAGCCGGCCGACTTTCTGCCGCAGGACCGCGGCGAGGAGTTTGTAGGCGGGGTCGTCGGCACCTTGCGTATGGGAATAAATGCAGCCGGTGAGGTTCCCTTCGAGCTCGCTGAGGATGTGGGCGGCCTGCTCGACGCTCTCGGCCACCACCAGGAGCGACTCGTTGCCGAAGGCTTCGGCTTGGAGGGCAATGGGGTTTTTGAGGAAGCCAGCACCACTTACACGGAGCAGTGTGTTGGCGTAGCTGTGTCCCTTGCCCCCTCCCGGTTTGCCGCCGACGAGAATCTGTGCTCCGGCCTGAGTAAGCGAGGCGACGCCTTTCTCTAGTGATTTTCCGACTCCGCCAGAAAGTAGCGTGCCGACGGGGGCGGCTGTGAACTTTTCGACGAGTGTGGCGATGAACTTTTCCGTCTGCGGCCCAGCGAGCAAGACGACCAGGCCGGGATTGGTGCAGAACTGGCCCGTTCCCATCAGGCAACTGGAGGAAAACTGCGTGGCGATGTCATCGAATTTTTCTTCGAGCGCGCCAGGAAGGATGACGACCGGATTGACGCTGGAAAGTTCGGCGTAGAACGGCCGGCCCGTCTTGTCCGCGGCGGCTTTCAGTTTGAGTCCCGCGTGGCGGCTGCCGGTGTAGCCGATGGCACCGACCCGGAGGTCGCTTACCAGGCGCTCGCCGTCTTCATGACTGGTGCGATAAATGAGTTGCACCGTGGCTGGTGGCAGTCCTGTCTCTTGTGCGGCAGCATGAGCTAGTTCCGCCATGAGTTTCGTCGTGCCCGGATGCGACGTGTTCGCCTTGGCAATGACGGGGTTCCCAGCCGCGATGGCCGCGGCAAAGTCGCCTCCCGACGCACTGTTGAAGGCGAAGGGAAAATTGTTTGGGCCGAAAACAAGGACCGGGCCAATCGGCTCCAGAATGCTGCGGATGTTCTGCTTGGTATCAATCGTCGGCGCGGCCCACGAGCCATCTTTCGCAGCCGCCGCAGCCTGACGCAGTTGATTGGTTGTCCGGGGCAACTCGCCATCCGCCAGCCGGGGCGAAACGGAAAGCGCCGTCTCCAGGTTGGCCAGCTTCACGAGGTCGTCCTTGCGGCCTTCAATCTTCGCGGCGAAGGCGTCGAGAAATGCAGCAATCTTGTCCCCCGAAAGCGACCTCATTTCTGCCGCCGCTTGGCTCGCTGCCGCAAGCGCCGCTTCGCAGTCTGCCCATGTCGAAATCGGATACTCCTCCGGCAACGGCTCCTTGGTGGCGGGGTTTTCGGCGCGGAAGGTGGCGGAGGAATTGGCGGAACGCCAGGAGCCTGCGATGAGGATGGGCTGAGTGGGCATGGAACCAAAAAGGGGTCGGGAGGAATTTTCGCGGGGAATAATGCAACGCAAGTCAAGGATCGTGGGCCGCGAAAACCCCTCCCGATCCCGTTCGTTCGGTTATCCCTGCACAATCGGGTTCACCAGCGTCCCAATCCCGTCGATGCTGATTTCCACTTCATCGTTCGCTTGGAGAGTGAAGCTGCTGTCGGGGACGACGCCGGTTCCGGTGAGGAGGAACGCGCCGCTCGGGAAGGAGTTGTCCCGTCCCAACCAGCCGATGATGTTTTCGTAGGTGCGGGCCATCTGGTCGATGCTGGTCTGGCCGCGAAATTCTTCCTGACCACCGCGGCGGATGACAAGGTAGATGTTGGTCGTCTCGCGGGGGGGCATGCCGACGGGGAGCGTAATCCATGGGCCGAGGCCGCAGCACTGGTCGTAGACCTTGGCCTGGGGCAGGTAGAGCGGGTTGTCCCCTTCGATATCGCGGCTGCTCATGTCGTTGCCGATGGTAAAGCCGACGAGCTGCAGACGCGAGTTGAGGACCAGCGTCATCTCCGGCTCGGGGACGTTCCACTCGCTGTCCTTGCGGATGCGGAGCGGCTGGCCATAGCCGGAAACGCGGTGGGGCGAGGCCTTGAAAAACAATTCTGGCCGCGGCGAGACGTAAACCCGGTCGTAACACGACGCGGCAGTCTCCGATTCTTCCATTCGGGCGGTGCGGCTCCGCTTGTAGGTCACACCCGCCGCCCAGACTTCCTGATTGTCAATCGGCGGCAGCAGCGTCACATGATTGAGCGGGATCCGCTGGTCCTCGTGCGTCAAAAACTCCGCCGACTCGTGCGGATTGTCGGACTCCAAGATCTCGAACAAGCTCCGATATTGCCCCTTGGAAAAATCGAGCGGGAGTAAGTCATCTTGTTCAATCCGTCCCACGCCAGTTTGACCGGTGGGGAGCATGTATTTGGCAAGTTTCATGGGGTCATCTCACGCCGGCAGCGCTTCCGTCAATTTCCGAATCCAGTTCCCGTGCATGATACCAGCGACATCGGCCTCGCTGTAGCCGCGACGAGTGAGAATGCCGGCGAGTGACTGCAAGTCGGCAATGGAATCGAGGTCGCCGGGCGTCTGCTCGGTCCCGTAGCCGCCGTCGAGGTCGCTACCAATGCCGCAGTGCCGGGCGCTCCCCGCGAGCTGGCAAATGTGGTCAATGTGGTCAGCCGCATGGGAAATCATGACCCCGGTATCCTGCGGCGTAGTCTTCCCCCGAATCCAGCCGGGGACCATCATCCAGGCGTCGAAGGCGGCTCCGATGATCCCGTCACGGCGGATCAGTTCTCGCAGTTGCTCGTCGCTGAACTGCCGCTGGTGGGGGACGAGGGCCCGGCAGTTGTTGTGGCTGGCCCAAACGGGGCCGGAGTAAATGTCGAGCGATTCCCAGAAAGCATCGTCGGTAAGGTGCGTCACATCCAGGGCGATGCCGATGCGGGCCATTTCCTTCACGAGTTCCCGCCCGGCCGGAGTTAAACCACCTTCCATGCCAGTCCCGGGGCTGTAGCGTCCTGGCCCATAGTGGGCTGGCTCAATCGCGCGCAGGCCGCGAGCATAGGCCATTTCCAGGTAATTCAAATTGACGATCGAGTCAGCCCCCTCCAGGGACAGGATAAAGCCGATGGGAGCATTCGGCGGCGGATTGTTTTGCCAGAGCTTCACGCTCTTCTGCAAATCGGTCTTCGTAAAAATCTGCACCATCTCGCCGGCATCTTCCATCGCCTTGTACCAGGCGAGCTGCCCCTGCGTTTGAGCCCAGGCAATCTCCGGCGAATGCCAACCGGCGAGCGGATTCCCTTCCGCGACATAGCGGCCAATCTGCGTGGCGATGCAGATCCCCATCTCCCCCCGTCGCATCTCCGGCAGCGTGCAGACGCCGACCCCGCGGTCCACCCTGTCCGTCTTCCCCTTTTCTCGCCGCCGCACCTCCTCCAGCGGCCGCGTCAAATCGCGGTTCCACTCGAGGGCATTCATGGACAGATCAAGATGGGCGTCGAAGAGCAGCATTTGAGACTACCGTGTTTGCATTTCTTTCCATTCGTCATTCGCCATTCGAATTTCGTCATTGCTATTTGACCAGCTTCCACCCCTTCTCGTCCACCGCCACTTCCTTCGCTCCCCGGTGCTCGTCATACACTTTCTCCGCTTCTTCAATCGAATCGAAGAACCCGACAATGAAGGCGGCTGAGAAATGCTCGCCGGCCTTGATAGGGCGTTCGCCGAATTCTTCGATCATGCAGACGTAGCCCCGCTGGTGGCACCACCCTTCGCTGACGATGGCCGGGTCGAGCGTCATGCCGAGCAGCCATGGGCCGTCCTTGCCGGTCGCCGCGTCCCGGAGCCGGTAGCCCCGGATGATGCGGCTGGGGAGTTTCTGTCCCGCCCTTTCCAGACGGTCGCGGCGGTAGTTGAACTTTTCGTCGGGGGCGAAGTTAGTGAGGAACTCCTTGGACGGGATGCGGCCTTTGTCTCCGAAATACGAGAGATAGATTTCGCTGAACGTGTCACCTTCCTTGTGCTTGATGTGCCCCGGCATATCGACCCGCAGGAACATCGCTGGGCTGTTGTTGACGGCATCGATGCGGTCGCTACTGACGAAATACCGTTTGCCGGCCGGAAAGACCATGTTCTGCGTCCAGGTGCTACCGGTTTTTTTGCCGGGGGCCGCGGTCTTGTACTTGTAGGACTGGCGGATGGCGACGAAGTCCTTTCCCTTGATGACCGTGGGAGAAAGCTCCTTGGCCTGTGTGCAGATTTGCGGCCCTTCAATGGACCGCTTTTGCCCCTTGCCATGGTAGTCGTTGCCGAACTGGTAAACCATCTCCTTCGGCAACTGATCGCGATACTTCTCGTCGCTCCCCGGCTCCATGATCCAGTCCACAATATCCAGCCCATAACCGGCGTCCTTGAACCCGGTCTTCTTATCGACAAACGTCTGGGCCCGAATGCCCGTCACGTAACCTTTTTTCTGAACCTTCGCCTCCAGCTCCGGCGTGCTGAGGGTGATTTGCTGGTCGTCCTCGGAGACCTGGTAGGGCTCCGCTCCCAGGGAGAGAGAGGAAATTGCGAATAGGGGGAGCAAGAGGAAGGTGCGCATGGCGGGCGGGGGTTGGAGTAGGCAAGGAACGGCACTGCGTCCTTTGTACTCGGTACTCGCGGCCGCACAATACGCTGAGAAGCTTGACCCGGCCTACAAAGTAGATGTAACGTGATGAAACCTTCCTCACCCTCCACCAGGAGCCTTTCCATGCCAGCCCTTCCTCGCCGCGAATTCCTGCAATCTTCCGCTACCCTCGCCGCTGCCGGTGCGTTCGGCGTGATGAGCGAACAGGCCGTCGCCCAGAGCAAAGCCGCCAGCGACAAGTTGACTGCCGTTGTCATGGGTGTGAACGGCCGAGGCGGGGCCCTCTGCTCGTCGTTCCTTGGCCAATCGAACGTGGAGATTGCCTACATCGCGGACGTGGACTCGAATGCCCTCGACCGAGCGTCCAAATCAGTGGCCGACAGGCAAGGCAAATCGCCGCAGGGCGTCGTCGATTTCCGCAAGGCGCTCGACGACAAATCGGTGGACTTCCTCGTCTGTGCTGCCCCCAACCACTGGCATGCCCCGGCCACCATCCTCGGCTGCTCGGCGGGCAAGCACGTCTACGTCGAGAAGCCGTGCAGCCACAATCCGCAGGAAGGGGAGTGGGCGGTTGAGGCGGCTCGGAAGAACAAGCGGGTGGTGCAGATGGGCTCGCAGCGGCGGAGCTACGCGGCTATTCGCGAAGGCATCGCCAAGCTGCACGCCGGCGAGCTAGGCAAAGTCCTCTACGCCCGCACCTGGTACGCGAACCGCCGACTAGAAATCGGCCACGGCAAGCCGGCGGATATCCCCACCTGGCTCAACTGGGAATTATGGCAAGGCCCCGCCCCGGAGAAACCGTACCTGGACAACATCGTCCATTACAAATGGCATTGGAAGTGGCACTGGGGGAACGGCGAGCTGGGCAACAACGGCATTCACGCTCTGGACGTGGCCCGCTGGGGGCTCGGCGTCGACTACGCCACGCGGGTCAGCGCCGGCGGCGGCAAATACCGCTGGGACGACGACCAGGAGACGCTCGATACCCACCTCGTCGCCTTCGACTTCGGGGACAAGCAGGGGGACGGCAAGACCATCCTCTGGGAAGGGCTGAGCTGGTCCGACTACGGCCCCGGCGGCTCCACCTTCGGTGTCAGCTTCCACGGCGAGAAGGGGTCAATGGTGATGGGGGACAACGGCTACACCCTCTACGACGAGAAGAACAAGGAAGTCTCCAAAGACCCCGGCAAAGGAGACGGCATGGCCGCCCACGTCGCCAATTTCCTCGCCTGCATCCGCGGCGGCCAGGACGAGCGGCCCAATGCCGACATCGAAGACGGGCACAAAAGCACGCTGCTTTGTCACTTGGGAAACATCGCGGTCAGGACAAGCAGCGTCCTCACTTGCGATCCGAAGACCGGGCACATTTTGAACAACGAAAAGGCGGCGGCACTGTGGAAGAGGGAGTATCGGCCGGGGTGGGAGCCGAAGGTGTAGTGTCTAATAGCTTTCACCGCGCATTGAACACTGTGAGAGTGGCAGTTGACGAAGTTTTTGAAACGGTAAATCGGCTGAAACGAGGACGTCACATGAATTTCAACCTAAACCCAGGCGGCATCATCGGGGCCAGTTTGGCGGGCGCGGGAATTCTACTGTATTTCCTTTACACAGCGTTCGCATTTAATGGCGGTCCGGCTCGGCCTGGATCTGGGAATACAGACGCATCATCAGGACACGCATCTACGGCAATCTTGCTAGCCGTTATCGGGGCTGTAATATTGGGCCAGATAATTTGGACCCACTTTTTTGCAAAATCTAAGCAACCATAATTCATGCTGGTGTGCTGTAAAGTGGCAAGTACGGGTTCTTTCTCTAGCAACATATCCAGCCGAAAAAGGGAGACGAACGATTCCGATTGCCCAGTCTCGATTTTCAAGCAGTTCGTGCGGCGACCAGCGTTTCCTAGTGCTTGAAATCGTTGGTTTCGTCGCTGCCGAGCAATCGGGCGACCAGGTGCGCGGGCCGTGCCCCGTTCATGGTTCCACATCACCCGCCAGCCGCTCTTTTTCGGCCAATCTGCGAAGAAACACTTTTCAGTGCTTCCAAAGCGGTGCGAAGGGAAATCAACGCGATCTATATGCGGCCGCCACCCTGCTGTCGATCCATGAGGCCGCGCGGCAGCTTTGCAAAGAAGCTGGTGTTGACGAGCAGGAGGTGCGATTGTGCCCAAGAACGGTCAAATGGGGAGTAGAGAGGAGGAACCCGTAACTTGGAGGCAAACCAATGGGCAGGTCCAAAAAGACTCCTATCGGGTCCCGTCCCCCATTTTAGGAAACGTCTCGTAGGCCGATAGTCGACGAAGTCGATCCCTACCGCGTAGCGGTTACCAAACAGGTAAACGCCGATTCATGGGTGACCCTTTCAGGGTCCTCGACTCGAATCGTTTCACGTACCCAGGGTGCGCTCGCAGCGAGCGACCATGGGCTGGATTGGGCTACCGCTTCGCGGTACGGCCCCGCTAACTCGTTACGCCGCATAGAGGTACAGACTTACTGAAAATCGTTGCGGAACGTATTGACTGCGATAACCGTGTGTGTGAACAATTGCGAGTGTTCAGACTGAAAACTGACTGCTTCGTCTGGTTGAGTTGGATGCCGCTGAGCCGCGAAGGGTTATGAGTTGACCCATGCCGAGGGAGTCCAGATTCTTGTTGCTCCGATAATCTGCGTTCATCGGCACAAGCAATCTGCGGACAGTTCAATTGGATTCCTTCAGGCGCGTTTCGATCATCTCCCAAATCGGCGTCAGCTCAAGTCTTTCCGCCCAGGAAAGGATGTATGCTCGGTCGATCTTGTCCCCTTGTAACTTCAACACTCCGGTGATGTCACGGAGGTGCTTTTCCGAGCCTCCCTCGCGAAAGTACTCCATTTTTTTGATGATGACATCCTCAGGGCTGCTAAAAATGGCGGTTCGGTTCTCAAGGATTGTTTGACGAACGCCGCGTTTTAGTTGGCTGACATCGAACGCAGTTCCCGTCGGGAGAATACAGTCGATTTTGAGACCTGAGGACGGATGAATGATGTTGAATTGACGCTTGCGTATTACCGCTGACTCGACGGCGCTTTTGCTGAGATAGAATTCGGGTGCTGGAAACGACGCGCAAAACTGTTCAATCTGATTTTGCCGCAAGTCGATGACCACATCGACGTCATTGGTGAGGCGTGGATCGCCAAACGAAATCGTAGCCATGGAGCCCACGGTCAGATAGGGAATTCGCAGTCTCTCTGCCACGATCACCAATCGTTCAAGCAGTTCCGACGGCTCCATGCGAGAGCCTCCTTGCTGTTTCTTGATCTACACGCTCATCCGGCCAGGACGGGTTGTCGGCTTGCACCTTGAAGCGAATGATTCGTCGCGCGCTTCGCCACATGCCATCGGCAATGGCCAGGCGCTCGGCTGGCGTCTTCGCGCGCAGAACCTCCACCATCGCGTCATCCATCACCTCGATCTGGCTGGCCTTCAAAAGCATGATTGATTCCTCTTCTCCCATTCTAACGAGAGTCGGATTGGAGCGGTAAGAGACACCTCTTACTTCTTCAGCCAATACTCCAAAAACGCCAGCTCAATTTCCAGCGCCTCGGCCGTCGGAATGTGTCCCTTGCGGGCGGTCATGGCGACGCGGTTTTTCTGGCCAAGGAGATTGTTGACGTCGAGGAGGTGGTTGAGGGCCCGCCAGTTTTGCGGAGGGTCTTCGGTGCCGCCAGAGTCGAGGACCGGGCGGGGGGCCATCAGCGCGTGCAGGCTGACGAGGTCGTCCCCTTCGTCGATCAGTTCTTTGTAGAGCCCAGTTCGAGGTTTCTCGGCAGATGGGACGCCCGGCTTGCGCTGGGTCTTGGGATCGTAACCGAGATACCACGGCTCCCAGTAGTTGACGTTGCCGTTCTTCTCGTTGAAGACGATGCCGGGGTCGGACCAGACGGCGCAGGCCCATTTGTCGTGGAGACATGATGCGAACATCGCCCATTTGCCGCCGTACGAGAGGCCGATAATTCCGATCCGGTCCTTGTCCACCTCGGGCAGTTGGGCCAGAGCCGTGTGGCAGTTGGCGGCGACGTAGGCGAGGAGCGTGAGGGGCTGGCGGCGCTGCTCTTTGCCGGCATTGGTGAGCAGTTCGCGGGTGTCCTTGCCGATGGACTCGAACGAACCCGGCGTACCGATGGAGAGCGTGACAAAGCCGCGGCGGACGAGTTGCAAGCCGTAGTCATGCGTGCCGCGCCCCTTTTGCCCTTCGCCGATGCTGGTGATCGGTTCATAGAAGGGAACGAAGACCGCGGGGAACGGGCCTTTGCCGGGCGGGATGAGCAGATAGCCGTCGGCAATCTTTCCATCGGAAGAGATTTGCACATGGACGTGCCTTTTCGTGTAGCCATCTTTCTCCTGCGACTCCAGCACCTCGACCTTCGGCTTCTCCAGGAGCGGCGGCCAGGAGCCGAGACGCTTATGCCAGAGGTCCGAGATCTCCTTGCGTCGTTTGGCCCAGTCTTCCGCCGTCTTCACTTCGCTGCCGTCGGCGAACTTGAGCGGCGAGCGGTAGGGTCCGAAGTCTGTCGCGTATTCGGCGGGAGGCTGGAAGTATTTTTCGATCTTGGGCCAGGAGTCGTCGGCAACGGACGACGATGTAAGGACGAAGAAAAAAAGGAGGAATGGGACACGGAAAACACAGAAGACACGGCTGGGGAAGGAGAGGGGGTACATGAATTGGGCGTCCTCACATTAGAGCGAAATTTTCTTCCCATCATTCCTGGCCGATTCCAAGCAGGCGTTGACGACCTTTTGCGTGGCCAATGCGATGGTCTCCCACTGCGGCTCCAGGCGGCCGGTCACGACGATGCGGCTGAAGCGGCGGAAGAGGCCCGTTTCCTGAGCGGTGGGATGGTTGTTGCTGTATTCCGGGGAGGCAATCCGCTCCGTCCGCCGCGGCATGTTGTAGATGCAGCCCAGACGGTCAAGGTTGGAGGTCGTGAGTTCGAAGGCCGCCTCGCAGCCGAAGGAGGAGAGCACGAAGTCGTCGATGTGCAAGTAACCTCTGCTCCCACTGATGTTGGCCCACTGCTGAATCTGCGTCACGAACGAGCAGTAGTAGCTCGCCGAAACGCCCCCGGGGAACCACATCTCGGCGGAGAACTCCAGCGGCACGTCGTCGCTGCTGTCCGGTCGCTTGCCGGCGGTGAGGATGCGTCCGGTGACGTGGGTCGGCATTTCATAATTCATCGCCCAAAGCGTGAAGCGGGTGTTGTACCAGCCGAGATCGCCGAGCGCCCCGAGTGGCTCCAGGTCGCTCGAGGCTCGGATGTTGCTGGTCATGAATTCGGGTTGAGCAAGGAAGCTGAACTGGGAGTGAATCCGCTTGATGGGACCGACCTTGCCCGATTCATCGAGCGCCCGCCGCATCAGCGGCAGCCGGTCGCTGTGCATGAACATCACGCCGTCCATAAACTGGACTTTGTTCTTACGGCAGGCGGCCAGCATCTCCTCCAGCTCCGCCACAGTCGGGGCGCACGGCTTCTCACACAGAATATGCTTGCCGGCGTTGGCGGACTTAATGACCCATTCCTTGCGAATGCCCGTCGGCAGCGGGATGTAGACCGCGTCGATGTCCTTCCGGGTGAGCAGCTCCTCATAGGTGCAGGCCTCCGGCGTCTGCGGGTGCGGAGCCACAAGCTGGCACTCGCGGATATACTCCTCCGCCCGCAGCTTGCTGCGGCTGGCGACGGCCACCAGCGTGGCGTTCTCGGCATGGCGAATCGAATCCCAGTTCTTCCGGGCAATGTTGGCCGCGCCGAGAATCCCCCAGCGGCAGAGCTTTTCAGTAGTCATGATTGTCTCCTTGTGCCTCGGATTCTAGCCGCTGGGTGGGGTAGGCTAAAGTAGTCCGCTCATTCCGTGGGCGGACATGCCTTTGCCACTTGTCGCCAGGCAAGCGCGATCCTCGCGTGGCCACCGCCTGCTCGGCAAAGCTCTGCGGCTAAAAATGGTTGACTTCGGCAAGTTGGACCGGTACTTTATCGACCTGTGGCGCGGGATAATCACTCGTTCGCTGGTAAGTTCCTTCCGACCTTCGTCGTCACGCTCGCCCTGGAGAATGTCCCATGAACAACGAGACCCTGATTCGCCAACTCATCAAGGGCTCCATCCACCGAGCCATCCAGGAAAGCATTGCGGCACTGATTGTCTTGATGGCTTTCGGGGCTATCCTCCAGGGGAGTCCTGTTGGATCGCCCCGCTATTATGGATGTCTGCTGATTCTCGTGGGGACAGGATTCATCGTTGGTGTTGTTTGGTCGTTCGCGCTGAGCTATCAATTGTTACGGACACACTCCGCCAGTGATACGAGTTTCTGGCGCGAGGCATTTTACTCGCAGGCCAAATTGCTGCGGTTCGTACCGCTGTGGTATTGCGCTCCCATCTTGGTGGGCTGCCTGTTGTTCGCCGCCCCCACGGAACTGTGGGAGATCGTACCATTCCTGCTGGTGAGTGCCGTGTTTGGGCTTGTTTGTGCTGGCATCGTCTGGCTGAATCGCCGGGCCGCAGCCTGCATCGAAGGCCAAGCGTCGCAGCTGGTTTGAAACGATGACCCAGTACATCCTGCTCATTCACGGGAATGCCAAGACCGAGCCCACCTCTCTGGATTGGGATCAGTTCTTTGCTGCCGCCGGTCGGAGTGGCCTTTTTGAAGGGGGCAGCGCGATTGGCAGACGGGAGGTTCTGGGGGACATTTCGTCGGCCCAGTCATCGGACCATCTGGTGGGATTTATGCGTTTCGACGCGGTCGACAAACAGACGCTGCTGGATTTGCTGCAGAGTCATCCCGTGGTGCTGCACGGCGGGTCCGTCGAGTTATGCGAGATGCCAGAATCGTGACGAAGGGGGTCTTTTGCACGATACCTGTCCCCATTGCGGTTCCAAGAAGATGATCCCCAACCTGCCGATCATCGTGGAGGTTGTCACCGGTGGGGGGCCGGGCGGAGGTTCCGCCACCGTCAAGATTGCGGGGGCTCCCGAGGCCTGGTTCGCCAAAGACATCGCCAGCGGGGATCTGACCGTGAGCATCTGCGGCGAGTGCGGCCACGCGGAACTTCACGTGAACAACGTCGCCGCACTCTGCGAGAAATATGTGAAGTCCCAGAAATTGTAATTGGCTGGGAATCCTCTGCCGCCGAACAATGTGTTCCAGGCGACCCGGGCCGCTTTTGGCTCGTCGGCTCGATAACGCCTCCGTTTGCGTTCGGGCACAGCAGAAACACGGATTAGCTCAAATCCGTATCGAAAGCGCATTGTAACTGGACCCCAGAGCGCGTTAGGATTTCAGTGTCCGCCGACCAAGGGCGTTCGTCCCAAGGGGTGTCGGCAGGTCGAAATCGAGGTGCTTTATGTCGCGCCGACTTCTTGTGCTGCTTGTGCTGGCTGCTGCCAGCATGTTTTGCCTGGGAAACATGTGGGGGGATGATGCTCCCATGACAGCCAAGGAAGGTGCTTCTTCGCAAGTTCCCGATCGCTTGCTGAAGGCAATCAGTGGAAAGGGGGGAAAGGAAGCGGCACCGAAAGACGCCAAAGCCCCTGCCAACCCGGAAGAGAAGCCTCCCGCCGAAAAGGAGCCCGAGCCGAGAGCACCCGAGGTCAAGGCCGCGAAGCCAACGCCCAAGCAAGTCACTTTCATCAAGTCGGAGCTCCTACCCGCCTATCAAAGCGGCGAGCCAGTGACGATTCTCAGTCTCCTCAGCGGGCAATTGTCCCGCTGGACCGACCCTCAGATTGCCGGAATCAATCAGCTCTTGGCCGAACTGCAAGCGCCGACGCTCGACAAGATGATTACCGACGCCCGCATGAACCTGGTGCGGGCCGGCATGACCGATAAGGGGCCTGAGGCGTCGTCCCGCGAAGCGGCGATCGTGTTGCGGGAAATCAAGCGGCAGATTGACGAGATCGTGACGAAGGCCCAAAGCATCGAACTGATGAAGGATCCCTTTCCCAAGCCCAAGGATCTGATGGAGTTTCGCGACTTGCTCTGGGCCGCCCACGTTCAGAACAATCAACTCATCAATGCGGACGGCTTGGCATTCCAGGGGAATCTCATTTCCCAGTCCAAAGTCGTCGCCAAAGCGAAGAACGCCCCTCCCGCTGACAAGGCAGTTTTTGCGACGAAGTTTCCCGACATCACGACCAAGATTCGTATCATCCACAGGGAGCTCAACGAACGAGGAGTTGAGCTGCGGGTGGAGCGGGTCAAATTCGCGAACAAGGTGCTGCAAGAGTCGAAGGACGTTAAAGAACGGTTCTTTGCCGCTTACGCCGTAGGCATTGACGGCGAGCTTTTGGTCAACGGGTTCAAGGATTTCCCCGGTCCGTTTGTGCGCCCAAACCTCAGCGCGCCGGGATATGCCGAAGCTCTCACCAGCGATGTGGAGCGCGGCAAGAAACTGGCCGGAGCCATGGTGAAGAAAAGCCAACTTTTGTTTGCCGGCATGCATTGGTGGCGTCGTGGCCGCTATGGCCGCGGACCGGAGCTCAACGGACTGCTCAAGAGCAAAGCGGCTCAAACGGATCTGGCCGCCCAGATTCCCCTGACCATGCCCAAGGAAGCGCCGGTTCCCATCGATCCGGCCCAGAACCCGCTGAACCAGGTTCCCGACTACGACCGCCGCCACCATTACACCTGGGCCTGGCAGACGCGGCAGTTTTCGGTGATCAGCACCGGCTCGAGCGGTTCCAGCTCGACGAGCAGTAATACGGAGTCGGCCACCTCCAGTATTCCCATGCGGATGACTCCGGACTTCTGGCAAGGCAATCGGTTTTTGTGAGTTTCTCTCCCCGCAGGGACGACCGGTACGGTCGTCGACACCAAGACCACTGCCACCACTAAAACCACGACCACGCAATACGCCATGGCGTACTTGCCCAAGGATGACCCCTACCTCATTAATCGAATCGTCGGCTTTCTGGAGTATTCCAGGGCACTGGAAGCCTTTGACGAGTTGGCGGCCCTGGCTAACTACGATGAGATGAACGCCATCGACGAGATTATCAAGTCCGAGCCCGAGTTCACCGTCTACACGAATCTCTCTCGCCGGCTGGAACAAGGCCGCAGCAGCCTGGCCGAGAAGCCCAATGGTCCGAATGACGATTTTTCCCGCAAGGGATTCCGTTGGGTCACGGCGCTGGCTCGGGTGGAAGTCGGCGCGATGCTGGCCGGTTTCACCGACCATCCCCATCCGTTCGGCGCAGTGGCTGGTAAAGGGTATGACATTGTGGAGTTCAAGGAGATGCTGATTGACGGCGCCAAGTTGCACTTCTGGGCACTCGCCAACGACCCGGAATTTTTGGAAGCGACCAAGAACTTCAAACCCAACGGCCCGACTCTGACCTATGTGCGGCGACTGAATGTAGCCACGGCGTTTGTGTATGCGGCCGGCGGATTGACTGGGCTGGAGCTCAATCCGCAACAGAAGGAAGAGGTGTTGACGTACGCCAAGAATCTGGATGGCGCTCGCAGTTCTTTCCAGACCGCAATCCAGGTTTATCTAAGCACCGTCATGTCGCAGACGAACACGAAAACCGATAGCAGAGTCACTGCGCGCAACCGGCAATTCGTCGAGTTTTGTAACAACGGCGTTTGCAAGTCCTTTGGTGCGGGCGGCCTTGGCGCACCCGCGGCGGGTGGGGGTGGCGCACCAGCGGCTGGCGGAGGTGGCAAGGTGGCAAGGTAGTCCTTGGAAGAGCCTATAGCTTGACGAATTTCTGCAGCGTATGGTAATCCCTCCCCGCCGGCTTCTTTCCGCCGGCGGCGGAGCGGATGACTTCGGAAACGTAGAGGCTCCCCAGCGAGTCCAGCCAGATGTCGTGCGGCGCAAAAAAGTCGCCCGGCTCGCTGGGGTTTTCACCGCCGCCAAAGCGGGTCAGCAGCTTGCCGTCTGAATCGAAGATGCTCACTCGTCCCCCGGTCGAGCCCGAATGCGGCGGCGAAGTCCCCGGCCACATCCCTGCTCGATAGCCGAGCTCGGCAACGTAGACGCGACCTGCGGCGTCAATCACCAGGTCGCAGGGGCGAGCGACGTCTTTCCACTCCGACAGGAACTGGCCATCGGGCGAAAAGAGCTGCAAGCGGCTGTTTTCACGGTCGGCGACGTACACGGTTCCACTGGCATCGACCGCAATGCCGTGGGGAACGTTAAATTGCCCCGGGCCGCTGCCAGGCTCGCCCCAGGAGAGGACTAGCCGGCCATCGGCCGAAAACTTGTGAATCCGCGCATTGCCATAGCCATCGGAGATGTACAGCTCGCCAGAAAGTGCCGGCGCAAGATTGGTGGGATAGTGAAACGGCGGCCCCGCCTGACGAATCGTGCGGAAGTCCACGCTCGTCGCCCCGGTGTTCGACGGGTGGCCGCTGGTGCCGAGAGTCCAGAGGCGCTCTCCCTCGGGCGTGAACTTGTGAACGGTGTGATCCAGGTCATCAGTCAAGTAAACCGCGTCATCGGAGCCAATCCAAATCCCGTGTGGCCGGACGAACAGACCCGCTCCCCAGGAAAACAGCGGCTTGCCGCCGGGGTCAAAGACGGCGACCGGATGATCCCCTCGGTTAAAGACAAAGACCCGGTCCCGCGAATCCGTGGCGACCGCGGTGACTTCGGATACCTGCCAGTCGGCCGGCCACTGGGCCCAGTCGCTATGGGCCTGGTAGGTGAACTCGCCGGAACCCACGGGGTTAATCTGCTGTTTCATAGTGGCAATCAGACTATGGGGGGTGTCAAATGGAAGGGCTGTATTTTAACCGCGGGACAGGCGCTGCGTCGCGCGACTTGGGCCGGTACCGCGGCAATATCTTTTGGGAGGGTGTTGCGATGAAATGGCTGCTGTATATCGTGCTAGGCCTGGTGACGTTCAGTCTGGCGGGAACCGCCCTGGGTGCCGATGACCCGAGCGGAACGTGGAAGTGGCAGGTCAAACGAGGCGATCAAACTCGGGACGTGACGCTCACGCTCAAGCTCGAAGGTGACAAGCTGACCGGTCATATGCCGGGCCGCAACAACACTGTCACACCGATTGACGACGCGTCATTCAAGGATGGCACCGTCGCCTTCTCCGTCACCCGCGAATTCAACGGGGTGAAGCGGACCACGAAGTACTCCGGCAAGCTCAGCGGCGATTCGATCACCGGCGAAAGCGAGGGACCCGACCGAGACGGCAAGGTTACCAAGACCAAATGGGAAGCGAAGAAGGGCTAACCGGGTCTACAACAGTCCCCGGATCGGCTGGCCGCGGTAAATGCGGTACGGACGCCCGGCTGCGTCATGAAACTCGCGGTCGGGCCCGATGCCGAGCAGATGGAAGATGGTGGCGGCCAGATCCGCGGGAGTATACGCTTCCCCCTTCGGCAGCCCACCGTGGTTATCCGTCGCGCCGATGATCCGCCCTGGCTGAATGCCGCCACCGGCGAGGAAGCAAGGGAAAACGTCCCCCCAATGATGACGCCCCGGCGTAAAGATTTCGCCGGAGGCGTTTTTTCCGCCGGCCGCGATGGGGGAAATCTTTGGCGTCCGCCCCATCTCCCCGCACATCACCACCAGCGTTTGATCGAGCAAACCGCGGGCTTCCAGGTCGTCGAGAAATCCACTCAGGCAGTGGTCGATGGACGGGAGCAGCTTCCCTTTCAAGTCGCGGAAGGCATTTTGGTGCGTGTCCCAGCCGCGGAGGTTCACCTGGACCATCCGCACACCGGCTTCAATCAGGCGGCGAGCAACGAGGAACCCTTGGCCCCATTCCTCACGCCCATATAGGTCGCGGGTGGCGTCGGATTCGAGCGTCAGGTCAAACGGATTCTGCTTTCCCGGCAGTGTGGCGAGCAAAAGCCGCTGGGCCTGCTGGCGATGGGCGTCCCATGCTTTGGAGGGCGCGGGAACGTAGTCGGCGTTCGCGTGGCGACGAAGCTGTTCCAGTTGGACGAGCAACTGGGTGCGGCTGGCGAGTTGCGGAATGAGCAGACCTTGCACGGAGCCCAAGTTGGGAAGATGAAAATCGGGCTGGCGGCAACTGGAGTTGTCCCACCAGGCATTCGCGCCCTTTCCGGGAGAACGAGCCGGATCGTTCGGGTCGTCGTGGCTGTAGCAATTCGGGCACGAGCCGCCGGCGTCCTTGGCGTTGCATTTCGCGGCCAGGTCCACTCCCCAGCGGTCATACTGCGGCCCGACCAGTCCCGGCTCGCGGCCGGGATAGTTCATCAGGTTGCCGCGGGGAATCTCAATCATCGCCGGCCAGCCGACATCGGGACGTGTCGGCGCGGCATAGGCAATCAACGAACCGATGCTGGGCCAGGTCATCCGCCCCGGACGCGGCGCGATGATCGAGGCGTTGGTGTCTCCTACAGGCAGCTCTGTGCTACCGGTGTGCAGCAAATAGTGGCAACTGCTGTGCTCGTTGCGGAACTGCCGGTCGGCCGGATGATGCAGCGAGCGGACCAACGAAAACTTACCGGCTCGCGCTGCTAGCTTCGGCAAGTGCTCGCAAAAATGGACGCCGGCAATCTTGGCCGGAGTGGTGCCGTATTCGCCCCGAATTTCCGCCGGAGCTTCCGGCTTGGGATCGAAAGTTTCGTGCTGCGAAGGCCCGCCGGACTGAAAGATGAAGACCACCGACTTCGCGCGCGGGACGCCACTCCCTCCTTCCGCCGCTTGAGCTTCCAGCCGCAGCAGATCACCAAGACCTGTGCCCAGCAGCCCGATGCCCCCTACCTGCAACAACGTCCGGCGACCGATGGCCGGATGGTCCGCGGGAGTGCAGGCGGTAGGAAGCATGGCCATCAACTTAGTCGAACGGGGACCGAGCGGCCAGTCAACTTTCTCCAAACTCGGGCCACCGCATCCAGATCTTCCCGCTTCAAGAACGACAGCCAGCCGCAAAGCATGACCCAGTGAAAGAGGAACAAGTGCATGGCCCATTCGTTGGAAAGATGAAAAGCGAGGAGCACCAGCAGCGAGAAGCGGCGGGCTCTCGGAATCCAAATCAGGAAGGGAATGACGAGCTCGACGTAGAGCACCGACCAGGTCATGGCCCGCACGGTCCAACGAGTATCGAAGAAATAGTGCGGCACCCAGAAGCGGCCGAACAAGTCGTCAATGCGGGCCACGTAGTAAAGCGCGGTTCCATCCCGCCACGACTCACCGGCGAATTTCCACAGGCCGGTCGCGAACATGACCAGCACCATGAAATACTGCAGCATCCGCTGGGCCCAGGGAGAGGCCTGCGACTGATACGGTTCCGCCTGGCTCTTGCCGCGACGCAGCAGCCACGCATCCACGGACCAGATCTCCGCCAGCGGCATGAAAATTAGAAAGAACGCGATCAGCCGCATCACCTTGTCTTCGCCGTCGAGGATCAACTGGTTGCGATGCTGGAAGGACACAATCCAAATGAAGACAGCAACCGCGGAGCAGCGCGAAGCCAAGCCGAGCAGAAGGCAGACCGTTTGCAGAACGAAGATCCAAAAACAGACTTGGAGCGCGAGGGGTGTCTGAGGAACCCCGTCCAGCAGCGTCCATTGCCAGGAACCCTCCGGCAAATGCGGGAGTCCCTGGGGCAGCACGCCGCTTTCCCCAAACCACTTTTCCAGATTGGGGTAGTGCGCGGTCAGGTTGATGAGCACCAACGAGGCCAGGCCGATTCGAATCATGGCCGGAATTCGCGCATCCGCCGGCTGATGGAAGAAGCGGTTCCAGGCGGCAATCATGGCGCGCCCCCTGAGGCCGGCAAGGTCTTGTTGCTGGGCACCTTCGGCGGCAGCGGAAAAGTGCGCGTCATCACGACCCGCTCGTCGTCGCGGGGATAGAGCTGCGACATAGGTTGCCAGCCCTCGACCCGTGGATTGGCAATGGTTGCTTCTTCGACAATGAACCGTACGCTCTGGGGCGCACCTGCCGGCTCGGGATTTGTCCGCTGCTCGCGCGCCAGATAGTCGGCGAGTACCGACCAGAGCGCCAACTTCTCCGGCGAGCGGTCGGCAATTCCCCCCAGTGCGTCCACATATTCCAGGTCGCGGCTAAGGCAGAAACGCCGCCAGCAGGAAAGCTCTGGCCACTCGGGCGAACGCCACAGCACTTGGCGGCCGTCGCGAAATTCGATTTCGGCGCGGATGCGATGGTTGGTGCTGTCAGGTTCGGGGGCGAACATGAGCCAGGGACCTGTCCATGTTCCGGTGGCGTCCAGCAGCGGCGACGTCCAGACATAGATCTGTCCGGCGACCGGATTGGGCTCCCTTTCCTGCTCGAATTCTTCCTCTTCTTCTTTGGCCGCGGCTTTCGGCCACTGGAACCAGCTCCACGCCCAGTCAATCGGCGGCATCCCTTGCAGCGTTAGCAGCGGCAGCAGCACCACGACGACGGCGTTGGCAAACGCGTACTGCAGCCACGTGATGGTGAGGGGAGGTTTCATGGCAAATCCGGACCTGACAAATCTGCATAAGTCTACTTCACCCGCATCCTGAGAGTCGTTCACCCAAAGACCGCACAACCGTTACAAACCGCTACCTCTCAAGCAGCAGAAACCGTCCTCCCTTGGGACTCGCAAATATCTTCTCCTCCGCCAGGGCAGGCTTCCTGCCGTAAGGGTTGTACAGCGGGTCGCCAATCAGTGTTCCCATCCAGCTCGTCAGCATCACACTCCGGCCGTAGCATTCGACCAGCGTGTATTTGCCGGTCGCCAGCATTCCGAAGAATTCCGCCGGCTTGGGAAAGCCGATGGTGAAGGGTTCGGCGACGGGACCGAGCGTGGCGCAGGCACCTTTCTCTAAAAGGTTCTTGCACCAGTATTTGGCTCCCTCTTGCCGCAACGAAACCGCTTCGCTGCTGGCCAGGTGCCAGGCGACCGCTCCTCTCTTGAAGCGGCAGCAGTCGATGAAGTTGGCGTGTGAATACCAGCCGCAGTAGAGGGCGCAGTCGCCGCACGCTTCGGCGGCGAAGAGCTCACCCTTGTCGTCGAGTGTCACCTCCAGCTTCGCTTCGTCCTTCAGCATGGCTGCCATGTCCCGCATCGACTGGTCGTAGCCCCCGTAGCCGAAGCCGGGATCCCCCTTGGGGTCATAGCCGATGCCGCGGGCATCGACGTAGACCTTTCCTTGCAGACCCTCCTTCTCCGCTTCCAGAGAGTCATCGACCAGCCGCTTGGCGATTTCCGGTGTCGGGCCGTCGAGCCGGCAGGTGAGCAGCGTTTGGGGCGCACCCTTGCGAACATTTTCCGGAAACTGCCAGTAGAGCGGATTGTTCACCCAGCCGCGCAGCTCGAACTTGTCCCACCAGAGGAGCATCAACTCGCTATCGACGGCTGCGCGGCTATCAAAGCGGCCACTCCGGGCGACTTGATCCCGCCTGAACAGCTTTCGCTGCTGGTTCTCCTTGGCGATGCCCAGCTCCAGCCTGCGATTCTGCAATGAGTCCTTCGTTTCGTCGGTGTTCTTCTCTTTGTGCTCCGCCTCCGCAATCGGTACCAGTTTTTCCAATCGTTCAATATCGCTCTTGGCAGCCGACAACTCGGCATCGAGCTTAGCCCTCTCCGCCCTTTCCTCGTCGGACGCTTCTGGCGAACCAACTCGCAGCGGCACTCCATACACCGCGAGCAAAACCTTGACCTGCTCCTTCTTCTCCTTCAGGGCCTCTCGCAGCGGCCCAGCCAGCTTCTCATCAAAGTCCGCTCGGCTGATGTCCTCCCCCACCGGCAAGTCCAGCGAAACGATGTTCTCCTTCGGCAACCTTCGCTTCGCGCAGTAATGCTCAGCCACTTCTTGCGATGCCGGCAGGTTCTTGTTGGCCAGCAGAAAGACACTCGCGGGCTCGAGCGCCAGAGCGCCGAAAACTGGCATCATGCTCAGCGTCAGAATCAATAGTGCAAGTCGTTTCATAGTTGTCCTCTCTACGCAATCCTCATCGTCAATCCGCCGTCAATCACAATCGTCTCGCCGGTGATGTAGTCATTGGTGATCAGCAGGGCGACCGCTTCGGCGACTTGCTCGGCGGTGCCTTCGCGGTGGAGAGGGACGCGATGCTTGAGGTTGAATTCTTTTCGCTCGGCGGGCATGTCTTTGTGGAAGCGGGTCCGGATGATTCCAGGGGCGATGCAGTTGACACGAATGTTGTCATCTCCCAGATCGCGGGCCAGAGACCGCGTGAATTGCGGTAAGGCTCCCTTGGCCGTGGCATAGGCAATCGCACCGGGCACGCCGCGGACGCCGGCACTGGACGAAACGGTGATGATCGCGGCCTCCCCCGCCTTTCGCAGATGGGGCAACGCTGCTTTGCAGAGGTAGAAGCAAGCGTCCACATGCAGGGCCATCGTCTGTCGCCATTGTTCGGGCGAGACTTCATCGATCCGGCCAAAGCTCGGCCCGCCGGCATTATGCACCAGCACGTCCAGCCGGCCGAAGTGAGCCACCGTCTGCTCGACGGCTTGGGCACAATCCTCCGGCCGAGACATATCCAGGCTCATCAGATTCGCCTTACCGCCGGCCGCCTCAATGGCCGACTTTGTCTGCTGCGCGTCGTCCCCCAGCTCACGGGCACAGATGAAGAGCCCGGCTCCGCGGCGGGCCAGATCGATGGCGATGGCCGCTCCGATTCCCATCGTCCCCCCCGTCACCAGAGCGACTTTGCCTTGCAGATTCATGGTTTCCCTTTCCAATTGTTCCGAGTCATCAGCCTAAGTCCCAGTTGTGAATCGCCGAATGACCCCCACTATAGCGGATTCTGATTCATGATTCAGGACTCTCTCGTTAACGGGCTTGCGTCCAGGTGAATCAACGCAAGTCAATTGGTTCAGTCAACTTGCGTTGATTCGCGTCGCCGTAAGTGGATTTGCAAGGCTGTTTTTTGATTCACGTTCCTTGTGGTTTTCCAAATTAGCTGCATCAACAACCGGGGTGATGCGTGACCCATCGCTGCGGCGGCCGCCGCGTCACCCAGGCATCTTTGCGTTGAGTGTCCGCCCAATGGTACAGTAACAACCATGTTTCTCCTTTATCCCCAAGACGCCGAACGGACTCGCCTCTTGGAAACGGCAAGCCGCGAAAGAAATTGGAGCCGCTGGGGGCCGTATCTTTCGGAGCGGCAGTGGGCGACGGTGCGGGAGGATTACTCGGCGCATGGCGATCCGTGGAACTACTTTCCGCATGACCACGCCCGCAGGCGGGCGTATCGCTGGGGGGAAGATGGCCTGCTCGGCATCACGGACCGCCAGTGCCGCCTCTGTTTTGGCCTCGCCTTGTGGAACGAAGCGGACCCGATTCTGAAAGAGCGGCTGTTCGGGTTGACGGGGCCGCAGGGAAACCACGCGGAGGACGTGAAGGAGCTGTATTACTACCTGGATTCCACGCCGACGCACTCGTACATGCGGGCGCTTTATAAGTATCCGCATGCCGAGTTTCCCTATCGGCGGCTCGTGGAAGAGAACGCCCGCCGAGGCAAGCATGAAAGCGAATTCGAACTGAGCGATACCGGCATCTTCGCCGGCGGCCGCTATTTCGACGTCTTCGCCGAATATGCCAAGGCCAGCCCGAATGACCTGCTGATTCGCGTCACCATCGCCAATCGCGGCCCTCAGGCGAAGCGAATCCATCTGCTGCCGACGCTCTGGTTCCGCAACACCTGGATTTGGGGCTGCAAACATGAAGGCTGCGACGCCAAGCCGCGGCTAGCGCTGGCGGAGGACCAGTCGCTGGTAGCCCAGCACGATACTCTGGGACACTTTAATTTCCATGCCAACGTGGCCAGCGACGGCAGCACGCTGAAATGGCTCTTCACCGAGAACGAGACCAATTCCCAGGACTTATTCGGCGTCCACAACTACACGCCCTATGTGAAGGACGCCTTTCACAAGTATGTGATTGAGGGGAACGAAGACGCCCTCAGCCATTTCCATTTCGGCACCAAAGCGGCGGCGCATTACATCCTGAATATCCCCGCCGGCGGCGAAGTCTCGGTCAACCTCCGCCTGTTCAGCGATGATGAGCAGCCGCCACGGATCTTTGGCAAGGACTTCGACAAGCAGTTTGCCGCTCGCCGGCGGGAAGCGGACAGATTCTACGCCCACGCCATCCCCGCCACGCTTCCGCCCCCCCAGCAGGAAGTCGCCCGGCAGGCCTACGCGGGGCTGCTCTGGTCCAAGCAGTTCTATCACTACGTCGTCGAGGACTGGCTCAAGGGAGACCCGGAAACCCCCACTCCTCCCGCCAACCGGCTGACGGGGCGAAACCACGACTGGCCGCAGCTCTTCAACCGGGACATCATTTCGATGCCCGACAAATGGGAATATCCCTGGTACGCCGCCTGGGATCTGGCGTTTCACATGTTGCCGTTCTGCGAAATCGATCCGCATTTCGCCAAGGGCCAGCTCGAATTGTTCCTGCGGGAGTGGTACATGCACCCCAGCGGGCAAATCCCGGCCTACGAATTTAACTTCTCGGATGTGAATCCGCCCGTGCATGCCTGGGCCTGCTGGCGGGTCTACAAAATCGCCGGCCGCGACGGCGGCCGTGACCGCAATTTTCTGTCCGCCACTTTTCAAAAGCTGCTCGTCAATTTCACCTGGTGGGTCAATCGCAAGGACGTGCGGCAGAAGCACCTGTTCTCGGGCGGCTTTCTCGGTCTGGATAACATCGGCGTCTTCGACCGCAGCCGGCCGCTCCCCACCGGCGGGCATCTGGAGCAGGCGGACGCCACCGCTTGGATGGCTTTCTATTGCAGCACCATGCTGGCGATGGCCCTGGAGCTGGCCTACGGTGACCCTGCCAGCGAGGACATGGCGAGCAAATTCTTCGAGCACTTCGTGCATATCGTCGATGCCATGAACTGCCTTGGCGGCCGCGGCCTGTGGGACGAGCAGGACGGTTTCTATTACGATCAAATCCTCGTCAACGGAGGCTCCATCCCGCTCAAGCTCCGCTCCATGGTGGGCCTGATTCCGCTCTTCGCCTGCGAGGTTCTGGAGGAAAAACATCTGCGGCAACTGCCCGGCTTTCGCCGGCGCTTCGAGTGGTTCCGCAAATACAAGCCGGAGCTGGCCAGGCACATCAGTTATCGCGAATTTCACGACGGCGGGGAAATGCACGGCAGATACCTGATTGCGATCCCCTCGAAAGACCGGCTGGTGCGGGTGCTGAAATACATGCTCAATGAGCAGGAGTTCCTCTCGCCGCACGGCATCCGCTCGCTTTCCAAAATCTATGAGAAGCGGCCGTTCGTCTTCGCGGCGAATGGAGAATCGTTCGAGGTCGGCTATGTGCCGGGTGAATCGAACACTTCCATGTTCGGCGGCAACTCCAACTGGCGGGGGCCGGTCTGGTTCCCGGTGAATTACCTCATCATCGAAGCCTTGCAGCGCTACCACCACTTCTACGGCGACGAATTGAAAGTGGAATGCCCCACCGGTAGCGGACAGATGCTGAACCTGCGGGAAGTGGCCCTGGAAATCAGCCGCCGGCTGCTGACGCTGTTCATCCCCGACGACGGCGGCACCCATTCCGCAGCCGCTTGCCACGGCACCGACCCCCTCTATCAAACCGACCCGCACTTCCGCGGCCTGCATCTCTTCCACGAATACTTCCACGGTGACACGGGCCGCGGACTGGGGGCGAGCCATCAGACCGGCTGGACAGCGCTGGTGATTCGGTGCATGGAAGTGCTGGCTGCGGCAAGGTAGGCCGCCACTCCGTGGCGAGCCATCAGAGCGGACGTTGATTGGGGAAAAGAGTCTGTTGCCAATTTCACCTCTTCCCTGCTGGCTCGCGAGAGGACTCGCGGCCTACGTTTCTTGCCGACACCGGGTATCAACCAGCAGCATCGCTGGCCGACTGTGCGTGCTGGGCTTCCAGCAGTCGATGCTGTTTGTAGGCTCGGGATCAATCAGATCCTTGCCCGCGATGTCGATGAGAGGCTGCCAACGATTGGGTCGCATGCAGCGTAATATCGACCGTCTTTCCAATGAACGGCGTTAGTTCCGGAAGATGCGGAGTATCGCTGGCAAGGGTGCGGCGAATGTGGATGGCGTCCATAGGTACTCCTCTGGATCTTCATCATAGCCCGCAGGATCGGCATGTCGGTAGCGATTATGCCTATGACTCGTGCTCAGCGACTCGTTCATCGGTCGGGTACACCCTACAATTCTGAAATGCCCTACCAGCTCACCATCTACGACCAGCGAAAGCCCGTCGCCTCGTTCTCCTTAAGCCAACCCTCAGAAATCGGCCGGCAGGATATGGCCAAGGGGGAGCCCGCGCCGCAGCCAGAGAAGGGGGAGCATGTGGCCCGGGTCGATTTGCCGGACCGGGTGCGGCTGATTATTGCCGGGGCGCTGGAGAAGCAGGTCTCGCGGCAGCATTTGCGCCTGGAGCCACAACCGGGGGACAAGGTGCTGGTGACGAATTTGAGCGCCAATGTGGATTTGAGTCTGGGGCCGCATGGTCGGCTGGCGGCGAAGGAGAGCCGCGTCTGTGATTTGCCGCTGTACTGCGATTTGCTGGTGAAAGCGATCCGCCTGGAAGGAGAAACGCGGGCCAGCGAGGAATTCAACCTGCAGACGCTGGCCCAGCCAGCGCAAGCGCCGGGCCGCTCGTCCGGTAGCACGATGAAGCCGACACTGCACTCGCTGGTCGGTTCGGCCAGCAGGGGGCTGACGGCTAAACAGACTGCGGACGACGTCCTCTCCTGGCTGCAAGGGGCGATGGACGTGTTGCAAAGTGCGGCGTCGTCGCCGGACTATTTGCAGCAAGCAGCGAAGTCCGCGGTGCGGCTCATCGACCTTGACGTCGCGGTTGTCCTACAACGTCAAAAGGACGAGTGGCAGGAAGCGGCCAGTGAAATCGCCGAGGGATGTACGCTTCCCAAAACGTGGCGACCGAGCCGCACCATGCTGGAGCGGGTGTTGGCGGACAAGACAACCGTCTTTCATCCGCCGCAAGGCGGGCAAGACGCTGTCAGCCGCGGCGAAAGCCTGCAAAGTGTCCGCTCGCTCGTCGCAGCACCGATCTTGAGCCGCGATGGAGAGGTCATTGCCCTGCTTTATGGGGAGCGGCGAAACGAAGGCATCCTCACCCGTTGCGGCACCATCGACGAAGTGCAAGCCCGGCTCTTCGAGCTGCTGGCCTATGGCGTCGCGGCCGGGCTGGCCCGCGCGGAGCAGGAGCGGCAAGTCATGGCGGAGCGGGTTCGCTTCGAGCAGTTCTTCACGCCCGAGCTTGCCGGCATGTTGCAGACTCGCGGCGAAGAAATGCTGGCCGCCAAGCGGGAAACGATCACCGTTCTGTTCTGCGACATCAACGGCTTTTCTCGGATTAGCGCCGAGAAGGATCCGCAAATTACGATTGAGTGGCTGCGAGACGTATTGAGCCTGCTGTCCGACTGCGTGGCCCAGGAGCGGGGAGTGCTGATCGATTACAGCGGCGATGCGCTAGAAGCCATCTGGGGTGCACCAGAAGTGACCTCGGAACACGCTGTCCGTGCCTGTCGGGCCGCAATAAAAATGCGGGCAGAGCTGGCCGATTTCAACGTCCGCTGGGAGCCGCGGCTGGGGGAAGCAACAGGGATTTCCATCGGCATCAACAGCGGGCCGGCGCAGGTGGGGAACATCGGTTCGCGGCGGAAAATCAAGTATGGAGCATTCGGCCCGACCGTGAACCTGGCGGCCCGCGTGCAGGGGGCGACGAAGCTCGTCGGCTGCCCGCTGCTGGTGACGAAGGGGACCGCCGATCTGCTGGGGGGCGCGTATCCGCTGCGGCGGCTCTGCACGGCGACGACGGTGAACATTGCCGAACCGGTCGATTTTTACGAGCTCCAGGCCGCTCCCGATGCCGCGTGGCCCAAGCTGCAGGAGCAGTATCAGCAGGCCCTCGCGCTTTTCGAGCAGGCTCAGTTCCGCCAGGCGATGGCCCTGCTGATCAACCTGGCGGGAGACTATCCGACGGACGTGCCGACGATGAATCTCTTGCAGCGAAGCATGGCTTTGTTTCAGAACCAGCCAGCGAAGTTCGACCCGGTGTGGCATCTCAAGGCCAAGACGGCATAGTACTCCTCACACGCCGTGTGATGCAGGTTCCTCACGCGGAGCGTGACGAGTACTATTCTTGTTTCGCTCTAGCCGTGGCCGAACGACATGCGTCACCAGGCCGACCCTTTCCAGCAGCTCGATGAGGATGAAGATCAGGTCGAATTCCCACCAGCGGTGGCGGGTGGTGGCGCTGGCGGGATCTTCGTGGTGGTTGTTGTGCCACCCTTCTCCGCTGCTGAGCAAGGCCACCAGCCAGTTGTTGCGGCTGTTGTCGCCGGTGTCGTAGGTCTTGTAGCCGAAAACGTGGGAGAGGGAATTCACGGACCAACTAATGTGCCAGACGGCGACGGTTCGCACGAGGCAGCCCCAAACGAGCCAGCTCAGGCCAAGCTGCACGCCGGCCATCACGGTCCCCGACACGAGGTAGCCGACCGTGAAGCCCGCTGCGTAATAGAGCAGGGCATGGGCCAGGTAAATCCAGACCGGCAGCAGCGAGCGCTGCAGCTTCATGTAGAACGGATCGCGGAGAACGTCGCGGGCGTAGCGGTCGAAGGCGGAGGTGTTCCGGATCGAGGTGTTATCGACCAGCAGCCAGCCCAGATGGCTCCACAAAAAATTGACGAGCGGGCTATGTGGATCGTCCTCGTGATCGGATTCGTTGTGGTGCTGGCGGTGCGTGGCCACCCAGCTCGCCGGCGCGTCCTCCAGGCAGCAGAGGGCGACAAATACAAAAATCCGCTCCAGCCACAGCGGGCAGCGAAACCCGCGATGCGTCAAAAGCCGGTGGTAGCAGAGGTTGATGCCAATTCCGCCGTAGAAAAAGACTCCGACCCACAGCAAGGCCGCCCCGGACCAGCTAAACAGCCACGGCACGAACACGAACATCGCGGCGGCGTGCCCCACAAAGAGCGGCACGGCATACCGCCACAAAATCCGCCGCGAAACCTGCTTCGGATAAGGGAGGTGCTGTTTGACAATCTTGACCGGCAGTGGGATGGCAATCGGCTCGCGAACCGGTAGGAGTTCGGGTGCGGTAATTGGCGGGGGAGAGAGTTCGACAGACAACGACATACGAGCTTTCGGGCGATATTCTTGGCGACCGAGCCGTATGCGTAAAAGAAAAGCGCCGGCGACCGTCGCCAGGGAGAATCATACCAGCCGCCGCCCTTACTGCGAGTAAATTCTGTGTCAGCGAGCCGTTTTCTTTGAAGTAGTTCCACGCCGATCTCAAACGGCACAAGCTGCGAAAGATTTGCGGGGCGGGCGGCTACTACTTTTGATCGTCTTGCTTTCGGGATTTGGCAAGGAGAATGACTGCCACTGCCAAACAAATGCCGAAAATGAGCGGGCACACTCCGCCAGCGATAATCTCCACTTTCAGCATCCAAGCCTCGAAGGCGTCGTTCGCGTTCATCATCGAGATGATTGAAGCCGACCATGTAAGTGGAAATCCGTGGTTTCCACTATCCAATCAGTTCGCTCACCACTTTGCCTCCCTGGTCCGTCAGTCGCATGCTCAGCCCCTTGTAGTTGACGGCAAGCTGTTTGTGATCGAAGCCAAACAGCCGCAGAATGGTGGCGTGGAAGTCGTTGATGTGGACGGGATTTTCCACGGGGGCCCAGCCGAGCTCATCGGTCTTACCGTAGGTCAGGCCGGGTTTCACGCCGCCGCCGGCCATCCAGACGCTGAAGGCGAACGGATGGTGGTCGCGGCCGACTTTGGCGGGCATTTGTCCATTCCGATTTTCGGCCAGCGGCGTCCGCCCGAACTCGCCGGCGAAGACCAGCAGCGTGCTGTCGAGCAGCCCGCGCTGCTTCAAATCCTGGATGAGAGCCGCGAGCGGCTGGTCGGCCATGCCGGTGCAGTAGTCGAGCTCGCCGTCGATGTCGCTGTGGGCATCCCACGAGGCATGGACCATCGTGACAAACCGCACACCCCGCTCCACCAGGCGACGGGCCAGCAGACAGTTGGTGGCGAACCGCTTGTAAACATCCGCTCCGGCTCCACGGCCACCTTTTCCCTTGGGTTCGGGGCGATTGACGCCGTACATGTCGAGCGTCGTTTGCGATTCTTGCGAAAGGTCCACCAGTTCCGGCGCAGCGGACTGCATTCGAAAGGCTAGTTCGTAGGAGGCGATGCGGCTGGCGATCTCGGGATCCTGCAGGTCTTCCAAGTGCCGGCGGTTGAGCGAGGCGATGGCATCCAGGCCGCTCTTCTGCATTTCGGGAGTGACGCCCGGAGGATTCGCCAGGTTCAGAATCGGATCTCCCTGTCCCCGGAACAGGACCCCTTGATATGTCGAGGGCATGAAACCGCTGCTCCAGTTGGAGACCCCGCCGCTGCCGCCACGCCCGGCGGTGAGCACGACATAGCCGGGCAGGTTTTCGGACTCGCTCCCCAGGCCATACGTCAGCCACGAACCGAGGCTCGGCCGGCCGAACCGGGGCACGCCGCTCATCATCATGAGCTGTGCCGGATGATGATTGAAGGCATCGGTGTGCATCGAACGGATGAGGCAGATATCATCCGCTTGTTTTCCCAGATTCGGCAGCCAATGGGAAAGCTCCATCCCACACTGGCCCTGCTTTGCGAATTTCGCGTTGCTTCCCCACAGAACAGCCGTTTCCTTCTTGATGAACGCGAAACGGACATTCTTGGTCATCTCCTCGGGCAACTTTTGCTCGTGCAGCTCCTTGAGCTTGGGCTTGGGGTCGAAGAGGTCGATGTGGCTGGGTGCCCCTTCGGGAAGAAAGAAAATGCAATTCTTGGCCTTGGGGGCAAATGGCGGCGCTTTGGGAGCCAGCGGATTGGGGGAATTTGGCTGGCCTCCGCTATCGTCCGCCAGCAAGCCGTCGCCGCGAAGCAGCGAAGCCAGCGCGAGCATCCCCAGGCCACTGGCGCTAGAGGTGAAGAACTGCCTCCGGAAAAGGTCGATGGGAGTGTTCATGATTTCGAAGTGCTACTCGCGCGTGATAAACTCGTCCAGATTCAAGATCGCCCTGCCCACGCTGATCCACGCCGCCAACTCCGCGGCGGGCGTTTCCGGCGATGCCGTTTGACTGCCGACGAGCGTGGTCGCCGCCTTGGTGTCTTTCGAGCAGAGCGCAAGCTGCCGCCGATACAGGGCGACGAGAGCGGCTTCTTCCTGGCTATCGGGCGAACGGGCCAGGCAAACTTCGAATGCCCGCCGCGCCCGCTGGCGGGTGACTTCGTCGCTGGCCAGGCCGGGCACTTCCCGCACCACCCTGCTGCCGAGGGCTTGGGCGGCTTCGACGAAGGCGGGGTCGTTCCAGAGCGTGAGGGCTTGAAGCGGCGTGTTGCTAGTCAGGCGGCGAACGGCGCACTCGTTGGAATCGGGAGTATCAAACGTCATCAGCATCGGGTAGGGGGATGTCCGCTGAAAAAACGTGTACAGCCCGCGGCGATAGCGGTCCGCACCTTTGCTCTCCGGCCAGCTCGCGCCGCCAGCGTAAGTGATGGTGGCATACTCCGTCGGCTGCGGCGGACGTACGCTCGGCCCGCCGATGCGGCTGGAAAACAGGCCGCTCGCGGACAGGGCCAAATCGCGAATGACCTCCGCTTCCACCCGCCGCCGCAGTTGCCGTGCCAGCAAGATGTTCTCCGGATCGCGCTGGGCCAGTTCCCGTCTCGTTCGCGCCGACTGCCGATAGGTGCTGGAAAGCACAATCTGCCGATGCACCCGCTTCAGGCTCCAGCCGCGAGCGGCGAAGTCGCTGGCGAGCCAGTCGAGCAACTCCGGATGCGAAGGTTTTTCTCCCTGCCTGCCAAAATCATCGCTGGTCGCCACCAGACCCCGGCCAAAATGCTGCTGCCAGAGGCGGTTGACGGTGACGCGCGCGGGAAGCGGGTTGGCGGGATTAACGAGCCAGTGGGCGAAGTCTAGACGCGTCGCTGTCCCCTCTCCCTTTGGGAGAGGGTT
>SXOA01000037.1 GCA_005778405.1 Planctomycetaceae bacterium | reverse complement strand
GCCGCAAAGGCGGCTGATCATGTAGTTGAGTGCTTGAGGTTTCGCAAACCCTACCCATCCCCAACCCTACGGAGTTCCATACTTAACCTAGCGCCACCATTTTGGGCCGCCCGCCGCCGCCATTTTGAACCGCCCTCAACACTTTCTGTTCGAGTTGCTGCAGATCGAGTCCGGGCGGGAGGCCGCCGGTGGACTTCACGGCAGCGGAGAACAGGCCGCCCTGGCGGTTGAGCAGGTCGCCGGAGCGGAGCTGGGTTTCGAGGTCCTGGGTGGGTAGAGCCTTCTGTTCGGTGGGGATGGCGTCGAACGCGTCAAATATCTCGTCCATGCTGGCGGGGGACTGCCGCTGGAAGTTCAAGCTGTCCCTGATCGCCGAGACGGGGGCGGCGTGCTCCTGCAGTCGCCTGGCGATAGTCTTGGCGTCGGTGCCGGCCCCGATGGCTCCGCGGCGGGCCAAGTGCCGGTACATCTCGCCCATTTCCCGGGCGGAGAAGCCGCGGGTGGTCATGTGGTCGCCCTTGTTGTACAAGGTGTCGAAGATCGCGGTGGCGTGGGCGTGGGCGTCCACCGGCGAGAAGGTGTTCCGGTTGGCTTCGGCAATTGCGGCGGTGAGGGAGCTGACGCTGCCCTTCGAGCCATGCAGCTGGTCCCAGACGTCCGGAGCCCACCGCTGCACGTACGGGGCGATCTCGGCGATGTCGCCGGAGACGGACTTGGCCATCTGGTCGTGGTGGGCGGTCCACTTCACGCCGCCGAGGGTCGCCATGCCCTTGAGCAGCTTCTCGTAGGTCGGCCGGTCAGCTTGGGCGGAGCCCCGGATCGCGGTGTCTAGTTCTTTCTTGAACGCGTCGTCTTTCAGCACGTCCAGCATGTTCCGCTGGCCGTGGAAGTCGCCCATGACGAAGCCCCTGTCGCTGAGCCAGGATTTGACGGCGGGCTCTACGAGGGCGGACCAGAGCTGCTCGGCGTTGGATTTGTCGGAGATACGGGGCATGCTCTCGGATGGTCGGCGAGCTTCTTTCCTCGATCCGCCGGAGACTTCCGGCGGATCGAGGAAAGAGGATTGTTGACCATCTGATGGGCGAATCTCTCTTTCCAATCAAGATTCACGTCAATTCCTGAGCCATGTAGTTACACAGGGACTGAGATCTGTCGGCAGAACGACGTCACGATGCGTCGGTAGATATGCGCGACGCAATTACTGCCAGGTTTGTTTGGCACCAACACAAATGGACTTTTTTTCCGTTATCATTTGGGGCATCTCAAATCCACCTCGCTCCTTCGGTGTTGCGATCATGCCGCTCGATCTTCAGCCGCTGCCGTATCACGTTGCGGCGCGTGATTTTCTCAAAGCGAGTGATGCGGATGTGTGGGCGTGGTTCGTCGGGCAGCGAAGGAGCCCAAAATATGCCGAAGAGGTCCGGTTTGAGTTGCTCAAGTCTGCCTATCGGATCGAGCGTGACGCTCAGCCGGCCCTGTATGGAGCGGCCGAGCAGGTAGCGGTGCAACTGGGGATCGTGGCTCCGCTTACCATCTACCAGGCTCAGAATCCGCAGGGGCTGAATGCAGAGTTGGCCTTCGTTTCTGGTGAAGTACATCTCATTTTGCATGGCCCCATTACCGCCCAGCTCACTCCCGTGGAAGCTCGCGGACTCTTCGGCCATGAGCTGGCCCATTATCTGCTTTGGGAAGCCTGGAACGGAGAAATGCTCGTAACCAGCGACATACTGCAGGCGCTGGTAACCGACGAACACGCACACCCAGCTCATTTTGCCACTTGGCGGCTCTTCCGCCTGTATACCGAGATCTTCTGCGACCGGGCAGCGCTAGCCGTGACGCAAGACATGCTGGCCGTCGTATCTTGTCTCGTGAAAACTCAAACGGGCGTGCCAGAAATCGATCCCCAAGCCTATCTTCGCCAGGCCGACGAAATCTTCGTCCGCGAAGACGCCAACGCCACCGGCATCACGCACCCAGAGACTTTTATCCGGGCTCGCGCCACTCGACTTGTGCACGAGGCGCATCCGGAAGCGGACAGGCTCATCACGCGAATGATCGAGGGGCGGCCAGGCATGGACGAACTGGATCTGCTGGAGCAAGAGCGCGTGGCGGGGCTGACTCGGCGTTTGCTCGACGTGTTCCTTTGCCGCAAGTGGCTGCAGAACGATCTGACGCTGGCCCACGCTCGCCTTTATTTTGAGGATTATGCTCCTCCGCCGGAAACGCTGACCGATCCATCTCTCGGCGCGGACCTGCGCCTCGTTCCCGAGCCCCTCGGCGACTATTACTGCTACGTTTTGCTCGACTTTGTCACTGCCGACCGGGACATCGATGAACCTTCGCTCGCCGCTGCCCTGCTCCTGGCCGAACAATTTGGCATCAAGCCGCGGCTCAAGGAGCTGGCTCGCAAAGAGCTTAAGCTCCGGAAGAATCAGCTTGAGAAAGTGGATGACGGCAAAACGCGGCTTTTGGCCGAGGCGGATCAATCCACACCCATCGCACCATGACGCTTCAAGAATTCCTAGCCCAGATGGACGAGCCTCTGGCTACAGAGGACGTTCTTTCCAGCTTCTTGCCCCTGGTTCGGGAAGCGGTCGAGGCGCACCGCGCCGGCTCTGTAGCACCGCTGGAAGGCCTAGCGGATTTGCAGGTGGACGGAATGCGGATCTGGTTCGAGGAGGCCCGCCGGCGACTTCCCAGGCACAACGAATCGGAGCTGGCTCGAATCGACCAGGCCAGCCGAGTGGCCGTGGAAGTTTTGGTCGAGAGCCGACAGACCACCGAGGTGGGACAAGGGGTGCAACAATCCAGCCGAGCCGAAATCGGCAGCCGCGGCACGCCGCTGGAGCGGCCGGTCTATCTGCCGGGCTACGTCGCGTGGGAGCACGAAGCGGGGCATCATGACCCTGTCACTGACGTTTTTAGCTTGGGGCTCATCCTCGCTAGCCTCGCCTGCGGATTGAATCTGAACGAGCCGGCAATGCTCGAACAGTTCGTGAGTTGCCGCCGCAACCTGTTCCATTTGAATCCCAACCTGCATCCGGCTCTGGCTCAGGCCATCTTGCGGATGACGGAACTCGACCGCCGTCGCCGTCCGCAGGACCTCGCCGCGCTGCTCGTCAGTTTGGAGAATTATCGTGATCAGTCGGTGCCGTTCGAAATCGAACTGGCCCGGCTTCCAGGGCTGCAATCGCGCGACCCAAAGACTAAGGCCCAGGCGGTGTTGACGCGGCTGCGTGACCGGCTGTTCGACATCTCGCGGCGCAACAGCCTGCTTCATTTCCGCCCCGCAATGGGGACGGTCAATTTGACGCAGGCTTCCATCCCGCTGCTCCTCGACATCCGGAACATCCGCGAAGACCAAATTCTCGTCTGGGGCGAGAAACTTCAGCAGCAGCTCGTGGATGGCAAGCCGATTTCGCTCAGCCGCTATCTGAACTTTGCGGAGGCAGTGTACCTGCCGTCGCTGCTGGAACGAATCATTGCCGATGCTCGCCGCGATCAGCATGAATACGGCATGGCCCAATTGCGGCTGGTGATTTGCTTTCTGTCATGGGCCAATCTCAAAGAGAAGCCCGCGGAGTGCTTCGTCTCGCCTCTGGTGCTCCTGCCCGTGAAGTTGACCAAGACCAAAGGGATCAAAGACACGTACCACCTGGAGGCGCTTTCCAGCGAAGCCGAAATCAACCCGGTTCTGCGACACCAGTTTCGCCAGCTTTACAACATCAACCTGCCCGAGAGACTGGATTTGGCCCAAGGAGGAGTCGACCCGCTTGTGGAATATCTCACGAGCCAAATTCAAGCCAGCGAGCCCTCGGTCACCGTGAACCGCATCGACCGCCCGAGGATCGATCTGATCCACGAGAAAGCCAAACGCCGGCTGGACCTCTACCGGCGGAATGCCCGCGTTGCGGGGCGCGGCGTGCGGACATTTCTGAACATTGACTACAGTTACGAACCCGCCAACTACCATCCGCTGGGGATCAAGCTCTTTGCCGCCAAAGTCCGCACTCCCACCAGCCGACTACGGGAGATTCTGGAGCAGAAACCGCGGCCGCGGGGATACATGAGACCGGCGGACAAGCCGGTGGAACCGGTTGTCGAACAGCCAATGTCCGCAATGCCCACGGAGGAAGTTGTCTCAGCGTCGCCGCCTCCGGCCAAAGAGCCGCCCCCCGACGTCGTCGAAACGGAAAAGTCCTTCTACCACTACCGCGATGCCAGCGAGGACAATCCCTATCTTTGGAACTTCGATCTGTGCAGCCTGACCCTGGCCAACTTCCGCTACCGCCGGATGTCGCTGGTGAGGGACTACGAAGCAATCTTGGACGATGGCCGTCCCAGTCCAGCGTTTGAAGGAACATTCTCTCTTAGCCCTCGTCCCATCGGCCGTGAGCTCCCCCCCGTTCCTCCTCTGGCAGAGCGGTTTGACGTGGTCCCTTGTGATCCTACGCAGGCCATCGCCATTGCCGAGGCCCGTCGCGGCGCGAGCTATATCATTCAGGGTCCGCCGGGAACAGGCAAATCGCAGACGATTACGAATCTAATCGCCGATTTCGTGGCTCGCGGGCAGCGAGTGCTGTTCGTTTGCGAAAAGCGGGCGGCCATCGACGTCGTGTTCGCCCGGTTGCGGCAATGCGGTCTTGCGCCCCTCTGCTGTCTGATCCACGACTCGCAGTCGGATAAAAAAGAGTTCGTGCTCGATCTAAAGCAGACATACGAAACGCTGCTCGCCCCCAATTCAGTAGCGGCAAAGTCTACCGCTCGGGACGAAGTCCTCCGTGATCTCAGCCGCGAACTTGCGCCGCTCGCCCATTTCGAGTCGGCGATGGAAGGAGAGTTCCAGCCTGCCGGCCTTCCTGCCCGCAAGCTACTCGACCGTTGCCTGGCGTTGGCCGAGCACCGGCCCACTTTGACTCCCGAAGAAGCCGAACGTCTTCCTCGCTACGCCGCCTGGTGGCCATACCAGGATCAATTGGCCGCACTCGAAGTGAACCTGCGGGACCTCTGTAGCGATGGCGTACTCGCCAGACATCCCTTGCGGCTCTTGTCGCCGCAGTTGGCGGAAATTGATCGTCCGATGGAAGCCGTAGCGGGCAGTGTGAAGCGGGGAGCGGCTCAACTGGACGCTTTGCTGACGGCACTGCAGAAATGCGGCATTCCTGCGGACCAGTGGAACTGCCTGAAACGAGCTAAGGAACTTGTGGAGTATGCCCAGCAGGTAGAACCGGTGGCACGAGGGGGTAACTTCGCGCTCTCCGATGAAAAGAGCGAGAGATCGGGTCAATTCGCCAAGGCGACGTCCGAAGTTACCCAGACAGATGCCGTCCTCGCCGCTGCAAGGCAGGCCGCCACGGCCTGGCAGACCAAACTCGCACCTGCGGACCTAGCCACGGCTCTGGAGCAAGCACGGAGTTGGGATGGGAAATTCTTTGCCTGGCTCTCTCCCGGCTGGTGGCGATTGCGGGGAGTGCTCAATCGTAGTTACAACTTCGGCGCTCACGCTATTCGGCCGACCTGGTCGCAAGTCCTGAATCTCTTGCAAAGGGAATACGATGCGGCGGCAGCTTCTGAACAAGTCCGATCGCAAGCTGTTACCCAGTTCAATCTCGCCGAGCCGCTGCCGGAATTTGCGTCCCGGCTGCAAGCCCTCCGCCGGTGGCTGACCGCGCGGCCAGAGTGGCTCCGTCGCATCCACGCCGCTTTGCTCAAATCGCCAAAGACCAACGAGATTCTGCAACGTGTCTTGGCCGCGGCCGGTCCGCTCACAGGTGTAGGGGCGGAACTTGAAGCCATCCTCGTCGATTATGAAGAACTGCCACTCGCAACCCTCAAAGAATCCTTGAAGGCCATTTCCGAAGCCGTCCGGCAAGTTCCGCTTGCCTTGTCACTGCTTTCGGACCTTCGCCATTTACCGCCGGAAGTGGGCCGAACGCTCCGCGAAATGCCACTCACGCTGACGCAGGCCGAAGCAGCTGTCGCCCACCACACCTGGGAAGACCTTTGCCGGGGTGACCGTGAAGTAGGACGTTTCCAAGGGAAGACGCGAGAGCTGTACGCCCTGCAGTTGGAGACACATTACGACCACTGGCTCGCGGCCAATGCGCAGGAAATCCGCCAGAGAACGGCAGCCCGCTTTCTGGCTCACGTGCAAACATCGAATGTCGCGGTGGCACAGCTTTCGCCGGTAGAGAAGGAATTCAAAAAGGCGTACAGTCAGGGACGCCGGGCGCTGGAGCACGAGTTTGGCAAGACGATGCGGTACCGAGCCATCCGCGAGCTTGTTGACGGCGAGCCGGGCCTCGTGGTGAAAGACCTCAAGCCGGTCTGGTTGATGAGCCCGCTGAGCGTATCCGATACTCTGCCACTGGCGATTGATTTTGCGGATGTCGTCATCTTCGACGAGGCCAGCCAGGTGCCGCTGGAGGACGCAGTGCCGTCTCTGTTCCGCGGCAAGCAGGTGATTGTGGTGGGGGATGAGATGCAACTGCCGCCGACTGACTTCTTCTCGTCAAGAAGCGAAGAGGAAGAAGAGATTTCTGTCGAGGATGGAGAGCAGCGCGTGCGGTATGACCTGGGAAGCGACAGCTTTCTCAACCACTCCGCCAAGAATTTGCCCAGCACCATGCTCGGTTGGCATTATCGAAGCCGCAGCGAATCGCTAATTAGCTTTTCGAACTGGGCGTTCTACGATGGCAGGCTGCTCACGGTCCCCGACGAACGGCTGCCGCTGCCGCCGGAGGGGGGGGCGACGCCCTTGGACCTGCTCCTCTCTCGTCCGATCTCTTTCCATCATTTACCCCAGTCGGTCTACGACCATCGCCGTAATCGAGGGGAAGCAGATTACATCGCCGGCTTGGTGCGGAACCTGCTCCAGCAGAAAAAGGGGCTCTCAATCGGCGTGATTGCTTTCTCCGAGGCTCAGCAGGACGAAATTGAAAACGCCCTCACGCGGTTGGGTCAGGGCGATGAGGAGTTCCGGCAACTCTATGAGGAAGAGTTGCAGCGGGAAGTGGACGGGCAGTTTGTCGGACTCTTGGTGAAGAACCTGGAGAACATTCAAGGGGACGAGCGTGATGTCATTATCCTCAGCATCTGCTATGGGCCGGGACCAACGGGCAAAATGCTGATGAACTTCGGCCCTATCAATCAAAGCGGCGGCGAGAAACGGCTCAATGTGGCGTTCTCGCGGGCCAAGCAGTTCATGGCGATTGTCAGCACGATTCGCGACTCGCAAATCACCAATGACTACAACGAAGGGGCAATGTGCCTGAAGAACTACCTGCGTTATGCCGAGGCCAGTTCCGCCGGCGATGAGCCTTCCGCCCGCCGCGTCCTGACCGGAATCTCGCGTTGGCGGGAAGGGGGTACCCCATCTGCTTTGGGAATTGACCCCCTCTGCCTGCAAATCGCAAATGCCCTGCGCAGCCGAGGCTATGTGGTGGAAGAGGGTGTAGGGCAATCGCACTTCCGCGTGGACCTTGCCGTCCGTCGTGCGGAGGATTCCGAATATCGCTTAGGCATTCTTGTCGATACCTTTAGCCACTACGAGCATTCTGAACCCCTAGAGCGGGACATGATGCGTCCACGACTTCTCCGCACCTTTGGTTGGAATCTAACTAGCGTGCTCGGGAAGGACTGGTATGAAGATCGGTTCGGCGAGGTTGAACGGTTATTAGAAATATTGAAAACCGAAGACACTTGAGGTTGTCAATCTTGAAAATGAGATCAGGGCGCATCGGTCCGGCCGATGAATTGCATGTAGTTTGTCAGCGTCGGTCGATGCAACGAATGGCACATAGATATCGTGTTTCCATTAACAACGTGACAATCATGGCGGCAATTACTGGCCAAGTTGTCCGGGATGGCCCTTTCGGACTTGCGGTCAATTGACGCCACGCAAAAAGAGTGGGTCCGCAATGCCCAGCACGGCCGCCAGCGACATCACGTTTGTTTGGAACTATCTTCTGGTGAGTTGCGACGCAAAAGCGGAAACGCTTCGGGAGATCTTTTGCGGAGCTGCCTCTCGATGGTGTCAGCGCGATACTCGAGTTCCTTGGATGTTGGAGGCCTCCTAAGTTTCGGCTGAAGCTCGACGGTGGCGATATCGCGGCATATGTTGGTAATGTGCGGACGCCTTCCGAGGGCAACTGCCTTCTCTTGCTCCAACTCAAAAAGCCGCATTCGTTCCGCCCAGACATCGGGCTTCGCCCGGTTCTTTCCAGCCTTCTGGCGACCGCGGTGGGCGACGTCTCCCTTTTTGGCGGCCTCCAATGTTTCCCCTTCTCGAAGCCGATTGCAAATCCCGCCAGACACAAACGCCATCGCGGCGAGAGTGTAACTCCAGTCGTTCGTGATCAGATGGACGAGTATCCCCAAGAAGTCAAAGAGCATGAGAGCATGGGCACGAGCTGAAGGGAGACTTTTGGTGTCCTTCGCGCATGCGAGCACCTCTTTCATTAGTGCCGGGATGTCGAATCCTACGCCGTACTTGGGGTCCGGAGGGCCGTTCAACAATACATCATTCAGTGCTTCGGAGCCAAGGGCTTCCACTGCAAATCTGACGCGGCCGTTTTCATCCCGCATGGAGCCGTGATATTCCGTCCAATTGGTTGGAGGTCTCGTTGAGCCCTTTCGTGGCTTCTTGTTTTTCGCTTTTGGAAAAGGAACCTCCTTAAGGCTGTCCCGCTCAGCCTTTAGCGTTTCTATTTGCATTAACTCGTCGCACGTGAAGCAAGTCTCACCGCCCGTGGTCGCTGCCTGGGAAGCCGATTTGCGCGGCAACTTTCCTTTTTCAACTCTCCTTTTCTTGCTACGGGAGGAATTCTCGCTTGGCCGGTTGTGGCCGGTAACCAGTTTTTTCATAAAGCACCCCGGTTACTCATGGCTGGTAACTGACCTACTGGAAGGTCATCGGAACCATCAAAATTGGCATCCTGGTGCCGCTTACTGCAAAACGCGTCTAGCCAACGATACGCATCACGTCCGCAGCTTTCTCCAGGTCGCGCTCGGCATAAACTTGGGTCACATCGGCGGCCGCATGGCCCAACGTCACCTGTGCCGCCTCCAACCCAAATCGCTTGCGGATCTCCGTCGCCGTGCTATGGCGAAGCTGGTTAGGATGCCAGGTATGCTCAGCCCGCCACAGTTTGGCCAAGTCACGCCGCCGGGATTTTTCGTCGTCCGGTAGGTCTTTGGGGATCTTCCGCAACTCGTCACTCATGCCAAATGCCAGTTCACAGGCCCGGTGAATGGCCCGGCGGTAACTCTCGGAAGTATAGTGGTCTCCGGCAGCCCACTGCGGGTCATCCTTCCGATTGGTTCCCGGCCGATTGCCCTGTGAAAGGCGAGTTCGGCGCAGCTCGTAGTTTTTGGCGCGACGCTTCCGCTCTCCCTCAGCAGGACAAAAGCAGAAGGTATTCTTGTCCCGCAGCAGGTAGGGACGCAAGACGTCCTGTCCTTTGGGGCCGATAAAGATCACTCGTTCTCGTCCACGATGCTTCGTCTTGTGCGAATGGGGACGATAGGCCCAGACGGGGCCGGACGTATCGACATCGCATGGACGGACCTTGCAGACCTCATCGGGCCGGCACCCCGTCAGCCGTTGCAGGAGGACCATATCGGCCACTACGGGAGGCAGCTTCGGCAGCGTGGCCTCGACGATATCGTCCTCGACAGGACGGATTGGCAGCGTTTCGCGAGCCTTGGACCGTCCGAACCGCAGGCCGTCTACGGTCGCTAGTGCCTGATAGGTCTCCGTGGGCAGTAACTGCTCACTGACACCCCAGCGGAAGATGCGACGAATGCGGCTGACCTGCTTGTTAATCGTCCCGCGGCTCCCACCCAGCTCGATCATCCGTTGGCGCAGCGCCTTAAGGGCGAGAGGACCGAAATCTTTGGCCAGGGTCTCGCCATAGTGTTCCCGCAGCGTCTTGATGATGGCCTTGAGAGGATGGATCTCGCCGGTAGTCCGCCCGCTGGAGGTGTAATAACCCTTGGCGAATTTCAAGTACGCCAGACAGAGTTCTACGACGGTCAAGTCGTTCACGGTGTGGCCATGGTGGGGACGCCCGGCGGCGGTCCACTCCATGATCAGACGGTCGTACTCTTTGCGGCTCGCGGGGGAGCCAAATTTGCCGAGATAATGGTCGTCCCCAGCGATGGTGACGACGGCTTGGCCAGAGGGCCGATGGTGGCGATAGGCGGGAAAATCAGACCGTGGACGGGGCATGTGCGGGCTCCAGAAATGCATTATCCGGTAATTACCGGATAACCCCAGAGAACATCGCCGCACTGCCGAACGTCGGCAGGTCTCTTAAGTGCAGATAGGCTAAGTAATTATAGATGGATGCCTTGCGCAAGTCGGCCAATGCTGACGCCAAGCGGTGTGGCGTTGAGGTCTTGGATGTGCGTGTCAAGCGGGTGGACCTGCCCTCTGAGGTCTCTGAGT
>SXOA01000036.1 GCA_005778405.1 Planctomycetaceae bacterium | reverse complement strand
GGACCGGCGGCAGCTACGGCACCGGCAGCCGCATCAAACTGGCCCATACGCGGGCGATCATCGACGCCATCCACAGTGGCGAGTTGGCCAAGGCCCCGATGCAAACGGAAGCGACGTTTGGCCTCTCCATTCCTACCATTTGTCCCGGAGTTCCCAGCGAGATTCTCTCGCCCAAGAATGCCTGGCGTAACCAAGGGGCTTACGACACCGCCGCCGCAAAGCTGGCCGAGTTGTTCCGCAGCAACTTCGCGGATTATGCGGATCAAGCGACGGAAAAAGTGCAGGGAGCGGGGCCGAAGTAATCATTAGTATCAGTGGCTGGCGAAATTTCGTGCTCGTCGGTTCCAGCTGCACATCTTCGATTTCCCAGTCAGCGTACAGGATAAATCGGATCAGTTGCATGAATAGATAGCAGCCGAGGAGAAATCCTGGAAAATGGATGGCAGCGAGCCACCATCCGAGGCGAAAGTGGCGGGCCGCGAAGAGTGCCGAAACAAAAGCTGTGGAGCTGAACAGCGAAAACGCGCCAAGGTACAAGAGCACGAGAAAAATCGCTGTCACAATAGGCCGAAGGGCAGCCGCCAGTCCGGTTTGGTTGCTTCCTGGAGAATCGGACACGAAAGTTCCCAAAAACACCGCGCCACACGCCAATGTGGCCACGGCAAAGGCGGTCGCATAATAGGCCACCAGGCGATTCGTATTCGCGACCCACGGAGCGATGGGTTTTGCCGGTCGCAGGAGCCCTACTTCCCCCATCACAAAACCCGTGAGAATGCAGAGCCCAAGCAAAACCTGCATCGGCGGCAGCCTTACGAAGACCGCAATTCCACAGGCAAACCCGTAAACGGATATGGTTCGCAGCAACCAGAATAAGCTGAACTGAAACGGGAGTGGAAGATGCGTGGCGGACAAGAGCGGTTTCCTTATGTCATACCTTCGCCTTGAAACAGCGACTCGTAAGGATCGCTCTCCGCCTCTGACAGTGGGGCCAGGGCAAATGCCGCCAGTTTCCCTGGACTCAAAGTCCCCAACTGCTCCGCGAGGCCGAGCGCCTCAGCACTACAAAGCGTTCCCAGTTTAAGAATTTCTTCGGGCTCAATCGCCGGATGATGCCGGGCGATATGTCGCAGCTCTGAGAGAATCGAGAGGTCCGGGTTGCTGGCCCGTGAATCGGTTCCGACGGCGACCCGCACGCCGCAGGCGAACATTTCGGCCAGCGGATACTCGCCGTGCGGAAAGTAGGCTTGAGTCCGCGGACAATAGACGACGGTCATTCGGTCCCGCCGCGCGGCGATGAAGTCCATTTCTTCCCTCACCAGGAAATTCCCGTGAATGACCAGCACCTGGTGGGCCGCGGAGAGCATGTCCAAATAGTCCAGCGGCCGGAGTCCCCGCGGCACTGAACCGGAGTGCCACGCCCCTAGTTCCTTCAGCCGTTCCACGAGCGGACCGCACTGGGAACGGAGCAATTCGAGTTCTGCTGTCGATTCCGCCAGGTGCATGGCGAGGGGGATCTGCTTTTCGTCCGAAAGTTGGCAGACTCTCCGCAGCAAGTCCGGATGAACGGTGTACGGAGCGTGAGGGGAAAGGCCGCGGCGAAAACTGGACTGGCGGTCGGCGGCCACATGCTGAACAGCGGAATGGAATAACGGCTCTATCCGCTCGGGGGCCAGACCCAGCAGTTCCAGAAAGACCGTTCCGCGAATTTCATTACAGGTCTCAAAACAGTCTGCCGGCCAGTGCGCTGTCGCAATCTCCCCAATCGCGGCTGTTTCAGTATCTGATGACTCACGCAGCCCGGCCTCGGTCGCCCGCCGAACGTCATCGGCAAGATCCGTTCCACTCGTTGCCAGTCCTCGGCGGTAGGCGACGACTTCCCCAATCCAGTCGGCAAAGGGCATCCCCGCTTGGCCCAGCGGCTCCTTAAGCAAGCTGAACTCCAGATGCGCGTGCGCATTGATGAAGCCCGGTAATAGGGCGACGTCTCCCAGATCAGTGACCGCATCGCCCAACTTAAAAGTTCGCACCGAGGTAATCCGCCCGTTCGTCACTCCGACGACCCCATTCTTGATCGGCGGTCGATCCACGGGAAATAGCCAGCGGGCGCGGTAGGTAGCGGTTGTGTCGGTAAGCATAGGCGAGTCAGAGTTCAGGGGGATAAGGTATATTATCGCAATCGCTCAATCCCAAAGACTCTAGGGCTCCGGATTACCCATGCTCAAACGTATTCTCGTCACCGGCGGCGCGGGGTTTCTGGGCTCGCATCTTTGCGAACGGCTGGTGGAGCAGGGGCACGATGTCATCTGCCTGGACAACTTCTTCACCAGCCAGAAATCGAATGTCGTCCATTTGCTCGCCAGGCCCAACTTCGAGCTGATCCGCCACGACATCACCACTCCCATCTGGCTGGAAGTGGACGAGATCTACAATCTGGCCTGCCCAGCCGCCCCCGGCCATTATCAGTACAACCCCATTAAGACGATGAAGACATCCGTGCTGGGGGCCATCAACGTGCTGGGAATGGCCAAGCGCTGCAAGGCCAAAGTGCTGCAGGCCAGCACCAGCGAAGTCTATGGCGACCCCGAAGTTCATCCCCAACCGGAAAGCTACCGCGGGAGCGTGAATCCTCTCGGGCCGCGGGCCTGCTATGACGAGGGAAAACGGGCGGCGGAGACGCTGTTCATGGACTACCACCGCTCCAATCGGGTCAATATCCGCATCGTCCGCATCTTCAATACTTACGGCCCGCGGATGCACCCTTTCGACGGCCGCGTCGTTTCCAACTTCATCCGCCAAGCCCTGCAAGGAACCGACATCACGCTCTTTGGCGACGGCCAGCAGACCCGCTCGTTCTGCTACCGGGATGATCTCATCGAGGGGATCATCCGGATGATGAACGCCCCGGACGATTTTCAAGGCCCCTGCAATCTCGGTAACCCTGTCGAGTTCACTGTGCGTCAGCTCGCCGAGCAGGTCATTCAGCTCACCGGCGCGAAATCGAAAATTGTTGAGGAACCTTTGCCGCCGGACGATCCGACGCGCCGGCGGCCCGATATCACCCTCGCCAAGACCAGGCTCGGCTGGGAACCCAAAGTGCCACTTCAGGAGGGGCTGACCAAAACGATTGCCTGGTTCCGGTCGATTGACATGGCCCACTATCGGCCGCCGACGCCGAATTTCTAAAGGCCGATCCACGCCCACGCCAAGCCGTGGGCATGCCACCCATCAACTACCCCGCTTCTTTCAGCGATTTCGGCACGGTGCAGGTCACCTTCTCCCGCGGCTGGAGCTCGTCGCGAAGGACGATGACGTCCGGGGGAGCTTCGATGCCGATCCGGACCCGGTCGCCGGAAACCCGGACGACGGTGACGACGATGTTGTTGCCGAGGCGGATTCGCTCGGATTCTTTGCGGGACAGGACGAGCATGGTGGATTCTCCGGAAAAATTATGATGTTCTGTCTATGAATGGTGTTTTGTACAGAAATGGTCGAATTGTCAATGCCGGTTTTACCGGCTGGGCGAATTTTTTGTTCAGTACCATCTGGGACGGCGAGACGGGTACTAGGCCAGCGCGGTCAACCCGGCTTCGTCCAGGCTGTCCTGTTCCAGCCGAGGGGCGGCTTCGAGCTGAGTCTTGCCGGTCCGCTCGCCGGACGAGGCATAGAACAGAATGGTGTTCCGCTCGGTCTCCCAAATAGCCGTCAGCTTGACGCTGCGAGGGCCATGCAGGCAGAAGTAAATGCCGCAGGCCTTCTTGCCGCGGACCAGAATCCGTTCAGTAATGTCGAAAGCACCGCGTTCCAGCTCATTTTGTTCACACAAGGTGTAATGGACATAATTGCGAAGATCGTTCAAGTTTTGAATTTGCAGGGAATCAGCCGACATTTCCTACAAGCTCCATAGAAGAGGGTTCGGGGATGACAAAGACTGCGGGGCGGGAAGAATGGGCAGTCTGGGGTGAGTGTCAGCAGGAGTAACTATCGGCTAGCACTGCTGACTTGTTTGAGAAGGAAGAGTGCGAAGATGAAGAAGAGCTTGCGGTGCGGTGTCGAGTTTGACGGAAGGAACAATGACGAAGCTCGAAGGACGAATGACGAATGAGAGGAAATCGATTTCGACAAATTCGCCATTCGTCCTTCGAATTTCGTCATTCTCTGCTCGCCGGGCTCTTCTTCCCGCGTATCTTCGCGGAGAACGCCGTCCCCTTTTCGTCCTTGAAACGGTGGGCGATTTCGTTGATTCGCGAGCGTCTTTTCAGCTCTGCGAAAGGGACGCTGTTGTCTAAAAGGCCCAGCTCATAGCCCAATTCGTCCGCAAATCCCGGCAGTAAAACCCGATAATCGTACGGGACCCGGCCGGGGGCGATCTTGTTGATGTGCTCGACGATATTGGTCGTGCAGTTGTTGCTGAGCGTATCGTAGAACTCCGGATGTTCCGCCAACTGATTGGCCCGCCTCAGCATATCCGTGAACAGTAGCCGGGCCATTTCGGGCGTGGCCGAGGTGCGGTAGAGATAAACGTCACAATTGCGGTGTTCCGTCCGGGCCAGGATCAACTCCCGCTCATCCGCAACGACATACACCAGCTCGTATTCGCCCACCAGCCCGCGGGCGGCTTCGTACTTTTCTCCCTGCTCCAGCCGCACTTCCACGCTGATGCCCACGTGGTCCCCATTGGCAAATCCAAAGCTCAGCATCGTATGGGCAATGGCTTTGTTGTCGCTGAAGGGGACGACGATAAAGTCCACCGACTGGATTTGTTTCAGGTCATAGGTCTTGTCGTAATAATCGACAAGGCAGTCACGATAGGTCAGGAACTCGGCGTTCCGCACATTCTTGATCGTGACCTGGTCCTGCTCAAAATTCGCCTGTGCCAAAACCTTAAGTTCCGGAATCCAATCCCCGACATTGCTCGGCTGTTTTCCCGTGAGTGGTTGGAATAAGGAGGTTAGGGAAGGTGGCGGAACGGAAGGTTGAGACGCTGTCTGCTTCCCAGCTTGCTGAGGAACCGACGCGCAGCCGGCAACGGCGCAGGTCAGTGCCATCAGAATCAGGAATTCGAATCGCCGAAGTGGCATTGGACGCACTGCCGGAACCAGCAGCGTTGGAACATATTGGCGGAGTAGCGCGAACGGTAATACCGAGCGCAGCAAAATTCGGCAAGGGCGATTCCGCACTCAGGCCACTGGGTTCTAACCGCTAGCTGGTGGCAATCGGCTGTTTCCCTGGGCTACAATGGGCCATCTCACTCTCTCCCAGGAGCCAAGCCATGCCCGCCAAACATCGCGTCGTCGTCATCGGCCATACGGGCCGCGGAAACTATGGTCACGGGATTGATACCGTCTGGACCCGCCTCAAGGATACCTGCGAAGTGCTCGCGGTTTCCGACCCGGACGACACAGGGCGGGCCGAGGCCGCCAAACGCCTGGGAATTTCCAAAACCTTCGCAGACTATCGGCAGATGCTCGATGAAATGAAGCCGACGATCGTCGGCATCGGGCCGCGGTGGGTCGATCAGCATAAAGACATGGTGCTGGCCTGCGCCGAGCGCGGGGCACACATGTTTATGGAGAAACCTCTCTGCCGCAGCCCGGCGGAGGCGGATGAAATGGTTGCCGCCTGCCAGAAGCATGACGTGAAACTGGCCCTCGCCCATCAAACCCGCTACAGCCCCAAGTTGCAGGTTCTGAAGGAATTCATCGAGGCGGGGAACCTGGGAGAAATCCTGGAACTCCGCGGCCGGGGCAAGGAAGACACCCGCGGCGGCAGCGAGGACTTGTGGGTGCTCGGCAGTCACGTGATGAACCTGATCAACTTTTTCGGCGGCGACCCCAAGTGGTGCTTCGCGCAGGTCAAGCAAGACGGCCAGCCCATCACCAAGTCACAGATTAAGGACGGTCCCGAAGGGCTCGGCCCACTCGCCGGCGATACGGTCAGCGCAATGTATGGCATGGACGGGGGTGCCACCGCTTATTTTGGATCCAAGCGGAACGCCAACGGCGGTCGCTTCGGCCTGACCATCTACGGCAGCAAGGGAGTGGTGGAAATCCTCACCGGCACACTTCCCAGCGTGCAGTTCCTTCCTGACCCCGCCTGGTCCGCAGGCCGTAGCGGCAAGGCCTGGATCCCCATTTCTAGCGCCGGCGTCGGCAAACCCGAGCCGCTCAAGGACAGCAGCCCCGATGCGGGCAACCACCTGGCCGTGCTGGACCTGATGGCCGCGATTGAAAAGGATCGCGAGCCGGAATGCAGCCTGGAAGAAGGGAAGACAACTATCGAGATGATTTGCGCCGTCTTCGAATCACAACGCACCGGTGGACCCGTGCAGTGGCCGCTCAAGACGCGCGTGAATCCGCTGTCGCTGCTGTAGGGTGGCACGCCCACGGCTTTGCGTGGGCGTGAGCACGGCGGCACTAACCCGAAGCGCCAGCGAGGGAGAGTTGATTTGAGAAATTGCAGGTTCCCGCGAATGAAATGGCAGGAACCTGCGAATGAAGAGAGCGAAGGATGAAACCTTCCCTCAATATATTCCCGCCGCCAATTTTTTGGCAAGCCACTCGAACTGTTTTCTAACAACGAATTCAGACCCGATTCGGAGCAACCCATGACGACCCGTTTATGCCTTCCCTTTCGATCCATATTTTCTGCCCTCTTTTTTGTGCTTTTCGCGGCCATTCCCTTCCTCGCGATTCCCGCCCGCGGCGAAACTCCCCGCGAATGGGCGACCGCGAATGTCGACGAACTGTTCCAACTCTACCAGCACTTCCACACCCACCCCGAGCTCTCCTTCCAGGAGATTGAAACAGCGGCTCGCGTCGCCAAGGAGCTGAAGGCCGTCGGCGTCGAAGTGACTGAAGGGGTCGGCGGCACCGGCGTGGTCGGCGTACTAAAGAACGGCAAGGGGCCAATGGTGATGCTCCGGACTGACCTCGATGCACTTCCCGTCACCGAGCTCACCGGCCTGGCCTATGCGTCGAAAGTCAAGGTCAAGGATCCTACCGGCGTCGAAGTCGGCGTCATGCACGCCTGCGGCCACGATATTCATATCACCAATCTGGTGGCGATGGCCCGCTACTTCTCCTCGCACAAGGACCAGTGGGCCGGCACCCTCATCTTCCTCGGCCAGCCGGCGGAAGAGCGGGGCAGCGGTGCCAAGAAGATGCTCGACGACAAGCTCTTCGAGCGGTTTGGCAAACCCGACTTCGCCCTGGCCCTGCACTGCGACTCGAGCCTCGCCAGCGATATGGTCGGCTGCCGCGGCGGGTTCATGCTGGCCAATGTGGACAGCGTGGACATCACCATTCGGGGCCGCGGCGGGCACGGAGCCATGCCGCACACCACCGTGGACCCCATTGTCACTGCCGCCCAGCTCATCCTCTCGCTGCAAACCATCGTCAGTCGCGAGACGAAGCCGACCGACCCGGCGGTCGTCACCGTCGGTTCCATCCACGGCGGCACCAAGCACAACATCATCGGCGATACGTGTGTCCTGCAGATCACCGTCCGCAGTTACTCGGACGATGTACGGGCCCATCTGCTAAAATCCATTCAAACCAAAGCCGAGGCCATCTCCGCCGCCGCCGGAGCCCAGAAGCCACTGATTGCCATTTCGGAAGGAACACCCGCCATGTTCAACGACGAAAAGCTGGCGGCCCGCATGTCCGATGTATTTAATATGGAGTTCGGCAAGGAAAAGGTCATTCCCGGCGAGCCCTCGATGGGGGGCGAGGACTTCAGCCAGTATGGCCGGGCCGGCGTCCCCATCCTCATGTTCCGCATCGGCACTGTCGAACCGGCCCGTCTGGAACGGCTCAAGAAGCTGGAAGCGATCCCCTCCCTCCATTCCCCCCTCTTCTACCCCGACGCCGAGCCAACCCTGATCACCGCCGCCCACAGCATGATTTCCGCCACGCTGGAGCTGATGAAAAAATAATGTGGGGTAGGCTTTCAGGCTGCCTTCGTCACAACCGGGCTATCCCCGGTACAAACGATGTTTCGACACAAGAGTCGCGGCACTATTTCAGCCTGCCATCCACCCACAACTCATTCTCGTAGTTCCACGTTCGGTACAGCGCACGGACAATGCACCGGAGGCCGTCCAATTCGAACCGATGCTCGAACCCCGTGTCCCAAAGCTTGGAGCACCGATGGTAAAACTCTTGGCCGTCCACCAAGATCCTCGCCTTGCCGGAGATCAGCCGCCAATGCTCGACGCGGACGCCATGGGGCTTGGGCAGTGAGATCGTCCACTCGCGAATGAGCATTGATCACCTCCTGCCTCCGAACGACCCAACTCAGCAGCGCCTGGTTCGGCCTGCCTCTGGCCGCGCTCCGGACACGCGCTCCGACGTGACCTTCGCCTTCGCGCCGACTTCGAGCCTATCGCTTCTTCCCCCCGACGCCGGGCACGGCCGCGACTTGTTTCATCCACTCCGCGATCTGGCGTTCGTCGAGATCATCCACGGATTCGAGTTCCACGCCTCGCGTAGACTTTCCCATCGCCACCGGCGTCACGGGGGGTGCCGGCTCGAGTGCCGCGCCGTTCACAAACATGAGCTTGACGTGTCCAGCGAAGGCGCCGCAACAGAAGCACCAACCGTCGCCGACGCCATAGTACGACATGCCCCACTTCACGGATCGCTGCAGGCTGGGTAGCGTCTTGACCGCCAGGGCATCGACACATTCCGCGATGCCGCGCTGCGGCTGCGACAGGCTGGCGATGTAGGAGAAGACCGGCTTGTCGCCGACCGCAGCCTTCGCGGCGCTTGCCTTGCCGGTCACCATGGATTCCCGCAGCGTCGTGGCAGCCTTGCCTTGTGCCGCCGCGCGCTTGGCCGGTTTGCGGACTGCGGGCTTGGAAGTCTTGTCAGACTTGCGGGCGGGCATTGTGGTCTCCTGTAACTCGGATGTGTGTCGGCCGAACGACAAAGCTAAGCAGCCGGGCCGCCTCAAAGAACAGTGTACCGCGCAACCAGCGTTATGGCGGCCCGGTCTGGTTGAGCGACTTGTTACGCGTTAACGGTAGCCAGCAACGTTGGCCCTAATCTTCGACGCGCGCTCTAATCAGCCTCTTTCCCAGGGCCTTTCGACTTCGCCATGGAGCGCCGCCGATCCCGCAGTTGAAAGTTTTGAAAGATTGCAATGGCCAACTCAACCTGTGGTTCGAGTTCCGCGGGGACGTCCACGGTGACGCGTACCATCTCCTTGTCGTGATCGACAGAAAAACCGAACTTCATCTTGTGGAAACCGGTGAACTCATATTCGCCGCCACTTCCATCGAGCCAGTCGGTGTTGATGCGTTCCCAGTCAAGGTTGTCAATCGAGTAGCCAACCACCCAACTCATCGTTGTGACGAACTGATCGAGGTTTCCGCCTAATATCGAACCGGCGACCATAGGACACCTCTGCCGCGAACATCGCAGCCGAGCTACGAGACTCGGCGATACTCAGAGTTGGAAACCCCGACGAGGTTGGGCTGCGCGCCGGGCTTCCCCAAGACGTCAGCCCGCGCCAAAACACCTTCCACAATTCACGCCTAACTTGTTATTATCTCGCGCCACCGCTGGATAAACTAGTTGTGCTGCTGGCCCATGTCAACAATCATGCGTCGGAAGGCGAAACGGCGCCACGCTTTGCGCCCAAGATATACGACGGTGTTTGAAAACGGAATTCTTACGCGCCAAGTCTTTTCGCTGAATAGAACTCAGCCCCCTCCGCCGGCACAGCCCCCAAGAAAATCATGCCCAGCGGCTTGACAAGTGCCAACCGCATATATACAAATGATACGTATTGAAGGGACTCTCGGAGCGGTCGGGTTTTACTCCGGAAAACACCGGTCACTCCTGGAACCCGGAGCGAGCGCTGCGATTGCCCGCTTATAAACACCTTATAAAACTTGCCAGGAGTGAATCAGGAGACCGTGAATCAAAAATGGCCTGTTTTCGCAGTAATGAATCAGACTTACGGCGAATGGCCTTGCCGCAGAGGGTGCCGGCGCATGGAGTTGCGCCAGCGCTCGTCGACGTAAGTTTTTCGCGCACTAGAGCACGAATCAGTGAATCAGAATTCCCCAGTCGGGGGAGATATAGGGATCGGAAAGGCCCTTATCAAAGTCTGATTCATGGTAACCAGTGGCTACCGGGGCCGTTTGGAGTTATTGCCCACTTGGGGGGTGCGGTTCTATGATGGAAGGCTCTTCCGTTCCTCAAAATCAACCAGAGAATCACTGTTCACCCGAGGAGTTTGCTTGTGTCCATACTGACTGAAAAGCGTATGCCGTTCAAAGTTGCCGATATTTCGCTCGCCGATTTGGGCCGCCGCCGTATCATGCTGGCGGAGAATGAGATGCCGGGGCTGATGTCGCTCCGGAAGAAATATGGGACCAAGAAGCCGCTCAAGGGGGCCCGGATTGCCGGCTGCCTGCACATGACCACGGAGACGGCCGTGCTGATTGAGACTTTGCAGGAGCTCGGGGCCGCGGTCACCTGGAGCAGTTGCAATATCTTTAGCACCCAGGACGACGCCGCCGCCGCCATGGCCAAAGCGGGGGTGCCGGTCTATGCCTGGAAGGGGATGAACAACGAGGAGTTCGATTGGTGCATCGAGCAGACGCTGTTCTTTCCCGATGGCCAGCCGCTCAACATGATTTTGGACGATGGCGGCGACCTGACCAACATGGTTCACGACAAATTTCCGGAGCTGCTCGGCGAGATCAAGGGACTCTCCGAAGAGACGACCACGGGGGTCCATCGCCTCTATCAACGGGTGCAAAACGGCACGCTCAAGGTCCCGGCGATAAACGTCAACGACTCTGTTACCAAGAGCAAATTCGACAACCTCT
>SXOA01000035.1 GCA_005778405.1 Planctomycetaceae bacterium | reverse complement strand
GGGGTGAGGGTGTAGGTGTTGGGCGCGGGTCTCCCGACCCCGCCCGGAGCTCGACCGAAAGTCTCCCGGTACGGGGAAGCCTGGGAGACCTGCGGTCAGCCGTTTCGGCGGGGTCGGGAGACCCGCGCCGAACAACGACTGATCCTGCAAACCAGTTCCTCTCCCACTTTCCTCGCCAGCGGCTCGACGCGGAGTCCCTTCGCGATTCGCTGCTGGTCCTTGGCGGCAATCTTGACCGGAGCGTGGGAAAGGAACAGCCGTTTCCGGCGATGGCCACCTGGGGCTTCACGCAGCACAACCCATTCACGGCCGTCTACGATTCACCTCGTCGGAGCATCTACTTGATGACCCAGCGGCTGAAGCGGCATCCCTATCTGTCGCTATTCGATGGAGCCGATACCAACGCCAGCACCCCGCGTCGGCAAGATACCACGGTCCCGACGCAGTCCCTGTTCTTGATGAACGACCCGTTCGTCCACGACCAATCCACAGGTCTCGCTCGCCGGGTCCTCGCTTCAGCAGCCGATGAACCGGCCCGCATTCGAGTCGTCTATGAAATCATCTTGACCCGCGAGCCGACAGCGACAGACCTCGCCGCCGACCAGGCGTTTCTCGCGGAGTACGGAAAGCTGCTCTCCACCAGCAGCGTACCCGCCGATCAGCGGGAAGTTGCCGCCTGGAGTGCACTGGTGCGAACACTATTCACAAGGAACGGGTTTTTGTTTGTAGATTAATCACCGTCATCAATTTGCCAACTCCAAGCACAACTGCGTCAACAAGTCAGACACCGTCGCCATGTTAAAGGCCAAGGCGGCTAGATGCAAAAGTGCCAGGGATGGGGAAAGACGGCTGCCGGCCAGTCAATGGGTAAAATCGCAAAACCCAAGCGGATAAATGGGGTATTCGTTCGTCTGCGGCTCTCCGCCCTCGATTATCTTCCACTTCCCACACTCCTTGTCACCAACCCGGAGTCTGTTAAACTGATGAGCCATAGTTTTTGTACGAATGACAATAGTCCCGGAATCGCAACCAGAAGGAGATTCGTTGCCCGTCGCTGGCTGGGTTTGACTAAATCCCGGCTCGCAGCGTGGAGGAATCGTGAGCGCCAATGACTGTTACGAAAGAGCGGAAAAAGGAGTTGATATCGGAGCATCGGCGGGATGACAAGGACTCCGGTTCGCCGGAAGTGCAAATTGCCATCCTGACCGCCCGAATCAACGGCCTGACGGAACACATGCGGACCCACGACAAGGACTACGCCAGCCGGCGTGGGCTGCTTGCCATGGTCAGTCGTCGGCGGAAGCTGCTCGACTTTCTCAACCGCGTGAAGCCGAAGTCGTATACGGACATCATTGGTAAGCTCGGCATCCGCAAGTAGTTAGGACATCGCTTTCGGCCGGCGTGCGCGGTGCCGCTTTCATCGGGAAGGCGGCAGGACAGGCTCAGGAGAGCTTTGCGACTGCCGGTGGACGTGGTTTCTGCGCGAGCAGCGCGGTGACGTTCTTTCCAAGTACGCTGCATGGCGGTCATGCTTAGCCGCCGCGTCCACGCGGTGTTGGTTTGTCACGCGGGCTTCCCCGCGTGGACGCGGGGGCTAAGCAATCTCTAACCAGGTCATCCATTTCAGGACGCATAGCAGGAAGGCAGGACAGCAGTGAAAGTTCGCGTAGAAAAGAAAATTGGCAATGGTGTGCTCTCGTTTGAGACAGGTCTGCTCGCTAAGCAGGCCGGTGCGGCCGTGCTGGCCCAGTACGGCGAGTCCGTCGTGCTCAATGCGGCCACCAGCGGCCCCGGTCGCGTCGGGCTCGACTTTTTCCCTCTCACCTGCGACTACCGCGAACGGACCGCCGCCGCCGGCAAGTTTCCGGGCGGGTTCATTAAGCGGGAAGGGCGGCCGACCACCAAGGAAACCCTCACGTCGCGGCTCTGCGATCGGCCAATTCGCCCGCTGTTCCCCAAGGGGTTCCGGGACGAAGTGCAGTGCCAGTGCATCGTGCTGGCCAGCGACAAACAGAACGACGCCGATGTGATCGCCATGAATGGCATTGCCGCGGCACTGTTCATCTCTCCCATGCCCTTCAAGGGTCCCATTGCCTCGGTCCGCGTCGGCCGCGTGAACGGACAGTTCATCGCCTTCCCCACCGCCGAGGATCTGGAAACCAGCGACCTGGATTTGATTATCTCCGGTAGCGAGCTTTCGGTCGCCATGATCGAAGGGTTTGCTCGCGAGATGAGCGAAGCCGACATGTTCCAGGCGATTCTGTTTGGGCATGACGTGATTCGGGATGTCTGCGCGTTGCAGCGGGAACTCGCCGCCAAGGTCGGCACGGTGAAGCCCGCTTTCATTCCGCCGCCGGATGACGGCTTGGACGCTCGCCTCAAGGCCGCCTATTACAACGACCTCAAGGCCGCCAAGCAGACCGTTGGCAAACAGAACCGGGCCGAAGCCGTGAAAGCGGTCAAGGCGAAGGCCCTGCTGGAGACTATCCCCGATGCGAAGGCGGCCGGGGCGGTTGATCCGGCCCGCTTTTCCACAGTCTGGCACGACCTGGAAGAGCATGTCGTCCGCGATTTGATCATGGCCGGCACCCGGCCCGACGGCCGCGATAACAAGACGCTCCGCAACATCGAGTGCATGGTCGATGTGCTGCCGCGGGTCCACGGCTCCGCGGTATTTCAGCGGGGCGAAACCCAAGCCCTCATCACCATCTGCCTCGGCACCAGCCGCGACGAGCAGCGAGTGGACGGGCTGGGTGAAGAGTATGCCAAGAAGTTCATGTTGGACTATAACTTTCCGTCGTTCTCCGTCGGTGAGGTCCGCCCGATCCGCGGCCCCGGCCGCCGTGAAATCGGTCACGGGGCGTTGGCCGAACGGAGCGTCAATCCAGTTATGCCGGCCCCCGAAGAGTTTCCTTACACGGTGCGGGTGATTTCCGACATTCTGGAGTCCAACGGCAGCTCGTCGATGGCCTCGGTTTGCGGAGCGACGCTCGGCCTGATGGCGGCGGGCGTTCCGATCAGCAACCCGGTCGCGGGCATCTCGGTCGGCCTAGTGCAGGAATCCGAAAGCAAGTGGGTTTTGCTCACCGACATCATCGGCGACGAGGACCACTACGGCGATATGGATTTCAAAATCGCCGGCACGCAGAACGGCATCACGGGAATTCAGCTCGACCTGAAGATCGAGGGGATTTCGCCCGACATCATCAAAGCCACCTTTGAGCAGTCGCGCGACGCCCGCATCCAGATTTTGCGGAAGATGCTGACGTGCATCTCCCAACCCAAGGCAGAGATTTCGCAGTACGCCCCGCGCCTGCTGCGGACCAACATTGATCCCGAGAAGATTGGCCTGCTCATCGGCCCCGGCGGCAAGACCATTCGCGCGATTCAGGAATCGACCGGCTGTGTGCTGGAAGTCGAGGACAGCGGCGTGGTCACCATCGCCAGCAGCAACCGCGAATGGGCGGAGGCGGCATTGGCTCAAATCGAAGCTCTCACGGCGACCGTGCAGATCGGCAAGATCTACACGGGCCGCGTCAGCAGCGTGAAGGACTTTGGCGCTTTTGTGGAGATTCTGCCCGGCCGCGACGGCCTGGTTCACGTCAGCGAGCTTTCCAGCGGCTACGTGAATTCCGTTGGGGACGTGGTTCGCGTTGGCGATGAGATGAAAGTCATCGTCATCGATGTCGACGAGCACGACCGCGTCAAGCTCAGCCGGCGGAGGGCTCACGAAGAGCTCGGCTTGCCCGACGAAATGGCCTCGCAGGGGGGCGGCGGTGGTGATGGAGGCGAAGGAGGCGGAGATCGTCCTCCCCGTCGCGAAGGCGAGTATCGCGGCGGAGGAGACCGGGGCGGACGCGGCGGAGACCGGGGCGGTCGAGGAGGGGGCGGCGGTCGTGGTGGCGATCGCGGCCGAGGCGGAGGCGGCCGGCGGTAAGCGTAGCCAAAGGTGGCCCGCCCATGAGCTTGCATGGTGAATTCCAGCGCCCGGCGAACCAACTTCGCCGGGCGTTTTCCATTTTTGCACCCACCGAATTTGTTTCGATTAAAATGTCCCTATGACCAGCGACGAGCCGCTCTCGGACGAACCGCCAAATTCGCTCCGCGCCCAGTACGAAGAACTGGCAGCGCTGTCCGGTTCGCTGGCGCACGAGATCAAGAATCCGCTTTCGGTCATCCGCATGAACATGGAGCTTTTGGCCGAGGACTTCGCCGATTCGGAGACTCCTCGCGAGCGGCGGGCACTTTCCAAAATCGACATGGTCACACGGCAATGCACGCGGCTGGAGAATCTGCTCAATGACTTCCTGCGGTTTAACAAGGTCCGCAAGCTGGACCTTCGCAGTGGCAGCCTGAACGAACAGATCGAGCGTGTTCTCGATCTGTTTGCCCCCCAGGCCAACGAAACTGGCGTGGAAATCGTCCGCTATCTGGACCATGACCTGCCGAGCATTCTGCTCAACGCCGAAACCTTGCAGGCGGCCTTGGTCAACCTGGTGAAGAACGCCTTGGAAGCCATGCCCAGCGGCGGCCAGTTCATCGCCCGGACCCGCCTGACCCGCAACGGCGTAGCCCTCGATTTGATTGACAACGGCAGTGGCATGGACGAGAAGACGGCGATGAAGATGTTTGAGCCGTTCTATTCCACCAAGTCCGGCGGCTCCGGCTTAGGTCTGCCGACCGCCCGCAAAATCATCGAAGCCCACGGCGGCCGCATTGACGTCCACAGCGAAGCCGGCCGCGGCACCCAGTTCACGCTGGAGTTTCCCACGCCGCCGCGAATTGCGGACGAATCCGAGCCCGAATCCGCATCAATGATCGATTAGCTTGTGTCTTCAGCCGCATTCTCAGCCCTCGAGACAACCCCGCGCCGCGAAGCGGCGTTGCTCGCTTCCTATGCCATGTTCAGCCGTGATACGCGGGGGCGGAAGCATCCGGAGGCAGAACATCCGTATCGCGGACCGTATCAGCGAGACCGGGATCGCATCTTGCATAGCCACGCATTCCGCCGGCTGGCGGGGAAGATGCAGGTCTTTACCGGCGACATGGGCGATTACCATCGCACGCGCCTGACGCATACGCACGAGGTCGCTTCGATTGCCCGCACGCTCGGCCGCGCCCTGCAGCTCAATGAGGATTTGATTGAGGCTCTGGCTCTGTTTCACGACATCGGGCATCCGCCCTATGGCCATGCTGGAGAGGATGCGCTGAATGAATGCCTCCAGGACCACGGCGGCTTCTCCCACAACCGCAATGCCCTCGTCATCGCGGAGGAACTCGAAGTCCGCTATCCCGGATTTGCGGGGCTGAACCTGAGCCACGAAGTCTTGGAAGGGCAGCGAACCCGGGCGAACAAAACGCAGTCCTACGGCCCGGCCACGGAAGCTCACCCCGGCCCGCTCCTGGAAGTCCAAGCTGTCGAAGCAGCCGACAGCATGACCTATGACGCCCACGATTCTGATGACGCCGTGAAGCTGGAATTAGTCACGATGGGCGAGCTCCAGGAGAATGCCCTGGTGCGCGACGCCGTCGCCGCGGTCCGCCGCGAGTTCACCGGACTCTCGGACGACTTGTTGCGCAAATCAGTTGTCCACGCCCTCGTCGACCGGCAGGTTTCAGGAGTCTTGGAGCACTCCGCCGCGCACCTCGTCACCTGCCGCAACCTCTCGGCGACTGAAGCCCGGCAACGTGATTTCCGCATCGGCCCGCCGCCGGAACTCGCCGAACAGAAACGGGAACTAGAGCGGTTTCTTTACGAGCGGGTCTATCGCCATCCGCGCCTGGTGGCGGTGCGGACCCAGGCCCAGCAGCGCTTGCGGGCGATGTACGACGGCTACCTCCGCCGCCCCGAGTTGCTGCCGCCACACTTTCAGAAGCGCGTGCCGCTAGTGGGGCTGGAAAGGACGACGGGAGAATATTTGGCGGGGATGACAGACCGGTTTTGCGAGGGACTGTATCAAAAGCACTTCCCTTCGTAGCCACACGCGGCCTCGCGTGTCGGCTATTTGATGTTGAAAATCAACCTCGCATCTCCAGCGGGCAGGCGAGCCGACTGTCGCTACGTCTTATCCTTTCATCATCACTCCATCCAAGTTCAAGACGATGTTAGCAACCACGGTCCAGGCCGCCAGTTCCGCTTCGCTCATTCCTTCGGGCGCGGGACCAAGCGGCTCGGTGGCCAACTTCTTGGCCGCTGCGGCGTCGGATTGAAAGTGGGCCAGCTCGCTGTGGTAAAGGGCAACAATTGCCTCAAGTTGCGACGGACTCGGCGGGCGGACAAGGCATAGCTTGAGAGCAAATGCTGCTCGCTCCTGAGGCGTCGCGCCCCCTTCCTTCACGATTCGCCGTGCAAGGGCCTGCGAGGCTTCCACGTACGCCGGGTCGTTCATCGTGACAAAGGCTTGCAGGGGCGTATTGGTCCGAATGCGGCGGAGCGAGCAGGTCTCGCGGCTGGGGGCGTCGAACGTGGCCATCGACGGATATGGCACCGTCCGCCGCCAGAAGGTGTACAGCCCGCGTCGGTAGCGGTCTTCCCCCTTGCTGGTTTGCCAGGTTCGTTCACCGTTGAAAGCCGCCTGCCAAAGTCCTTCCGGCTGCGGTGGATAGACGCTGGGTCCATGCATCTTGCGACTGAGCAGGCCAGACAGCGAAAGCGCCTGGTCGCGGACCATCTCGGCCTCGAGGCGGAAGCGAGCGCCGCGGCTGAAGAGGCGATTGCGAGGATCCTTGTCCAGAGCCGCCGCCGCTACTTTGGCCGATTGCTGGTAGGTCTGCGACATCACGATGCTCTTGAGCAGTGCCTTCACGTCCCACTTCAGGTCTTCCTGGAAGTGCAGCGCCAGATAATCCAGTAGCTCCGGGTGGCTTGGCTGTTCCCCTTGAATGCCGAAGTCCTCTTCCGTCTCCACAATGCCGCCGCCAAAAAGCTGGGCCCAAAAGCGATTGACCGCCACGCGAGCCGTCAGCGGATTCTCCGGACTAAGCAACCATTGCGCCACCATCAAGCGGTTCTTTGGCATTTCGGCAGCCAGTTTGTGAAACGCCGACGGTAGCAAAGGCTCGACGGCCTCTCCTTTCGCAAGAAAGTTTCCTTTGAGCATGATGTAATTCGGCCGCCGCAAGTGTTCGGCCAGTTCCTGCATCACCGGAACCGTGGGGGTCGCCGGTTTGGCTTTTTCGAGGGCGGTGATTTCATCCCGCACCGGCTTCAGCGACGGAGCAACAGTGCGGTAATGGGCCGCGAGCTTCTGCTGCTGCTCGGGAGTCCGCTTGTCCGCTGGCGTGTCGATGACGGTCAAAATTTCCGACAGCAGGCCCAGCCGGCTCGTCACGTTCTTGTCGGTAGTGAAGGACAGTCGAAAGCGGCCAATCAAGTGCTGCTCGAATTTGGACTTCTGCGCGAGCGCAAACGTCAGCAGCATCTCCTTGCCAACCGCGACCGGCGCGGACGCGACAAACACCGCCTGATGCGGCTTGTCAAACTGCGGCGCAATCGCCCAGCCTGTCCCGTCGGTCGGCGGACTCTTGATTGCATTGGCTACCGGGAACATGTCCTGGGAATGATCCGCCACGGCCTGGGCAAACGAGACCGTAACGACACCCGATGGCGTGACTTCCGTGCTCGGCTTCGGAAACTCCGGCGGTGAAGTCTGCCAGACAATGTTCTTGGCTGCATCAAGGGCCAGCACCTTGTAGCCTTGCAAGCGCGATTCGGTGGTAGCATCAGTCCGATTCCAGACGACGATTTTTTCCAGCGGCTTGTCGGCACCAAGGTCCACTTCCCACCAGGGGTTGTCTTCCTGCATCGTATGGCAGACGGACTTGGAATCGTAGTACTTGCCGTCCGTGTTGCCGTCGCTCGCGAGCTTTGCCGGTCCGTCGAAGTCGACGCTGCTCTGCGTGGCAGTCCCCTTCAGAGCCACATTCTCACCGCCGCTGAAGATTTGAACCTCGGCCAGATGCAAAATCCTAGCCTTGCCGGGAAGCTCGATCCGGACGAATCGGGCGGTCGCATTCTTCACCTCTTTCTCCGCATCCTGGGCAGTGACCGAGAAATTTGTCAGCACGAAGTTTCCGCTGCCGGCCCTCCCCGCGGATTTTCCAGGCAGTGATTCATCAGGGATGGTTTCGAGGCGAAACGCCGTAATTCCGGAGGCCGTCGTCCTAGCTTTGACGAAATACACATCCGTCTTCGGCACCGCTCCGCCAACGAGCAGTGAACCGTCATCAAGCTTTTTGAAGTACATATCCGGCGAGTTCGAGAGCGCACTCGCAGCTACCTCGATGTTGACCCGCTGCCAGTTTGGCGCCGTCCGATACCCTTCCTCCCACTTCACCTGGGCCGCCGCGAGTTCTGGCGACGTGACCTCCAGCTTCTTCTTCAGCCCCGCCAGTTGCGTCTCATACTCCTTGAGTTGCTCTTCAAACTGGCTGCTCGGAGCAGGAATGAACGGTGCATCGTCCCCCTTGTCCGAATCGGCGGTCTGATTGAACAGGGCGTAGAACTGGTAATACTCCTTGTGCGAGATCGGCTCGTACTTGTGGTTGTGGCACTTGGCGCACCCCATCGTCAGCCCCATCCAGACATTCATCGTGGTATCGACACGATCCTTCACGGCTGCCACGCGGAATTCCTCGTCGTCGGTCCCCCCCTCCGTGTTGGTCATCGTGTTCCGGTGAAAGGCCGTCGCCACTTTCTGATCGAGCGTCGCATTGGGGAGCAAGTCGCCGGCAATTTGTTCAGTCGTGAATTGATCGTAAGGCTTGTTGGCATTGAAGCCGTCGATGATCCAGTCCCGATACCGCCAAATGTTCGGCCGCAACGGGTCGCTTCCATAGCCGCGGCTGTCGGCGTAGCGAGCCTGGTCCATCCACATCCGAGCCCAGCGTTCGCCATAGGCGGTGTCGGCCAGGAATTTGTCGACGAGCTTCTCGTAAGCCTTGGGGTCTTCGTCCTTCACGAATGCCTCCACCTCCTGCGGTGTCGGCGGCAGGCCACGAAGATCGAGGCTGACGCGGCGAATGAGCGTGTACTTGTCCGCTGACGGCATGGGGGCAAGACCATGCTGCTCGAGCTTCGCCAGGATGAATGAATCGATGCTCCCCTTGGGCCAGTCCTTCTGCTTCACGTCCGGCAGCGGGTGGCGAACGGGCTTCACATAGGCCCAGTGCGGAGCATACGACGCCCCCTCATCTATCCACCGCTTGAACAGCCCCTTCTGTTCCTCCGTCAGCGTGATTCCCGTGGCCTTCGGCGGCATCCGCAGTTCGTCGTCGCTGCTGTCGATCCGCCTCGATAACTCGCTTTCGTTGCTCTTTCCGGCGACCACCGCCACCGCGCCGGTTTCGAGCTTTTTCGTCGCTCCGTCGTGCAAATCCAGCCGTAAGCCTCCCTCGCGATGCTCCTCATCCGGCCCATGACAGGCAAAACACTTCTTGGCCAGCAGCGGCCGGATTTCGCGGGCAAAATCGACCTTGGTCTCAGCAGAAAACGCGGGGACGACAAGGGAAAGCAATAGGAAGAGCAGAGGAATCTGAACAGAAGGAAACGAAGAGAACGAAGGAAAGGCGGCGAGCAAATGCATCCGCTTCCTATCTTCTTGCCATCCATTTTCTTGCCACAATCCGCCCATGGTTCCGCCTCTCGTTGCTGGCAGTGTTACTTCCGCAATCTAGTATTGCCCATTGTACCATCCGGTCCTGCTCCCGCGCCTATTTTGCTTCCAGGCTCGCGCAAACAATCTCGTTGTCATTCCGCACAAAGATACACTTGTTGGCATACGCCGGGTGGCTCCAGCAAACGCCCCCTCGTTGGCGAAGCTGGTCCGTCGTCGGCTCCAGTAGCTTGGCCCGGCTGATTTCGGTGTAGCCGGTGGAAGCGAGCTGCGCGATGATCAACTCGCCCCGCTCGTTAAAGAGCCAGTATTTGTCGCCGTTCTTCACGAAATGAATGGTGCTCCAGCGGGCTTTGGGAACGGCCGTGAGATTTTCCCATAGCCGCTTGCCGGACGAACCTTCCAGGCCCCGCAACTGTCCGTAACTATCGACGCCGTAGACGTGGCCACCGTCAAAGACCGGCGTACTGATGATCGACTGCAACGCATCGGTGTTGATTTCATTCTGGCCGACTATCTGCCAGACCTTTTCCACCGCCGGCTTGTCTTGGGCCAGCTTCAGCATCAGTGAACCGTCGTAGAACGAGGTGAAGAAGATCTGGTCTTTCTCAACAACCGGAGTGGCGACTCCGATGGGCATTTTGCTGGCCGGCCACACATGCTGCCACAGGACTTTGCCGTCCGCGGGAGCAAGACCGGCAACGCTGCTTCCCGTCCAAACGACAATCACCGGCTGGCCGGCTTGCTGAACGAGGATGGGAGTCGTGTATTGGGCTTTATCGGAGAGGGCGGTCCACCTTTCCTCGCCGCTGATTCGATCCAGCGCCAGAATACACTTCCCTTTGCCGCCGATGTGCAGCACGACCAGGTTATCGACGATGAACGGCGAACCGGCGATTCCCCAGATCGGCATCTGGATGTTGTAGAGTTGCTCCAGATCTTTCTCCCACAGGACTTTGCCGCTCTCGGCATCCAGGCAATGGAAGCGCCCGGTCGTGCCGATCGCATACGCCCGGCCGTCATGAATGGTTACGCTCGCTCGTGGACCGGCGGGGTAGCTGACTCGGCCATAATTCGCCGGATACGCGTGAGTCCATTGGGACTTGCCGGTTGACTCGTCGAAACAGAGGATCCGCTCCACTTCCTCCGGCTTGGTGAGCCGGTCCATCACATAGACCTTTCCTTTCGCAACAGTTGGCCCGCTATATCCGGAGCCAACGGGAGCCCGCCATTTGGGCTCCAGCTTGTCGGCGGCAAATTTCTCGACGAGCCCGGTTTCGGTCCAGACGCCGTCGCGTGTCGGGCCGCGCCACTGCGGCCAATCCTCGGCAACGGCAGTGCTAACTAATAGGGCCACTACGGCAACCACTAACCCGACTCGCAAGCGCGGGAGAAAACTCTGGGGACCGTGCAACATCATCGTGAACTCCGTATCATGGAAGGTCGAAGTGTGCATCCTGACTCATCCCCTTTCCCCTTGCAACGGGCTTTCGCCATGTACCTCTCCCGCCGCCAATTCGTTCAGTCCTCCGCTGCCACTCTGGCAGTTGCTTCCGCCGTTCCGCTGTTGGCGGCAGATCAAAAGAAGGAAGAGCTTCCCATCGTCGATTGCCACCAGCACCTGTGGGATCTGAGCAAGTTCAAGCTTCCTTGGATCGAAGCCGGGAGCCTGATGGCGAAGAGCTACGTGGAGGAGGATTATCTCAAGCAGGCGGCTGGGCTGAATGTCGTCAAAGCGGTCTATATGGAAGTGGACGTGGCTGCCGACCAGAAGACTAAAGAAGCCAACTACGTCATCGACATTTGCAAGAGCGGCAAATATCCCACCTGCGCCGCGGTCATTGGCGGTCTGCCAGGAGAAGAGGGATTTGAGAAGTACATCCGGCAGTTTAAGGGGAGTCCGTACATAAAGGGAGTCCGACAAGTAGTGCATTCGGAATCGGCGAAGAAGGGGATGTGCTTGGAAAAAACCTTCGTGAAGAGCGTACAGCTGCTGGGCGAACTCGGCATGAGTTTTGACCTTTGCATGCGAGCGACCGAGCTCTCCGATGGGGCGAAACTCTGCGATAAGTGCCCCGATACGCGGTTCATTCTCGACCACTGCGGAAACGGCGATGTGAAGGCCTTCCACGCCCAAAAGAAAAATGAAGGCAAGCCCGACCACGATGCCGACACATGGAAGAAGGACATTGAAGCTCTCTCTATGCGGCTTAACTGCATTTGCAAAATCAGCGGCGTCATCGCCCAGCTGCCGAAAGGATGGGGGACGGAGACACTCGCCCCCATCATCAACCATTGCCTCGATTGCTTCGGTCCCGACCGCGTCATTTTCGGCAGCGATTGGCCCGTCTGTTTGATGGGGGCGAGCTACAAGGACTGGGTCGTTGGCCTGAAGGCCATCATCGCTAACCGTCGGCTGGACGAGCAGAAGAACCTCCTGCACGACAACGCGGTGCGGTTCTATGATCTGGCAAAACAATAATCGATGCCTAAGACCGACTACATTCGCGAGACTCACCACGAATTTCTGGACGCGTCCGCGGATGCGCTGGCCAATCAGGGCCTGCAACAAATCTTGGGGCGGCTAGGCGATTCTCTTGGCAAAAAGAACCGCGAAGCCTGGGAGCAGTTGCCCAATTCGGACCTCGTGCGCGAGCGGGCGCGGACTATCAAAGACGAGACGCTGGCGGAGCTGGACAAGCATCTGGAAACGCTGGAAAGGAGCGTCCTGGCCCGCGGCGGCAAGGTTTATTTCGCGGATGATGGCGAAGAAGCCTGCCGGCAGGTCATCGACATCATCCAGGCCAAGGGGGCCAAGAAGGTCGTCAAATCCAAGTCGATGACTACCGAAGAAATCCACCTCAACCACGCTCTCGAAGTGCTCGGCATCGAGACCGTCGAGACCGACCTGGGCGAGTACATCATCCAGCTTGCCGGCCACCGGCCCAGCCATATCGTTGGCCCGGCTTTGCATTTGTCGGCTAAGGAAGTGGCCGAAATCCTCAGCATGCCGGCGGGCGAGACGCTGCCGGTGGAGCGGGAAGTGCTGGCCGGCTTTGCCCGCAAGCAGCTCCGGATGAACTTTGCCCAAGCGGACGTCGGAATCAGCGGCGTGAACTTCGCCGTGGCCGAAACGGGGACGATCGTGCTCATCTCCAACGAAGGGAACGCCCGCCTGACGACGGCTCTCCCCAAGACGCACATCGCCATTATGGGGATGGAGAAGGTCATCCCCAAGCTGGCCGACTTGCCCTACTTTCTGAAAGTGCTGGCCCGCGCGGCGACGGGACAGAAGCTCTCCGTCTATACGTCCCTCATTACCGGAGCGCGGCACGAGGGTGAGCTTGACGGCGCGGAGGAATTTCACCTCATCATCTTGGACAACGGCCGCAGCAAGATTCTCGGCTCGCCGCTGCGAGAGAGCCTGTTCTGTATCCGCTGCGGGGCTTGCCTCAACGCTTGTCCGATTTACCGCAGCGTCGGCGGCCACGCCTATGGCGGCGTCTATGCGGGGCCGATTGGCGCGGTCCTGACGCCGCTGTACGACGGCCTGGCCGCCAACAAGCATCTCCCCCATGCCAGCAGCCTCTGCGGTGCTTGTCAGGCGGCCTGCCCGGTGAAGATTCAAATCCCCGAGATGCTGATTCAACTCCGCGAGCAGATGCATCACGAGCCGGCCCTCAAGAGCCCCCTGGAGTCGCTGGCGTACCGCATGTGGGCGATCACGCTCCGCCGCCCTTGGATGTATCGCCTGGGAAGTTGGCTCGCCTCCCGCACGCTCGGCTGGTGGAAACAGAACGACCGCTGGCTGAAACGGCTGCCAGGAAAGCTGCACGGCTGGACGCAGAAACGCGACTTTCCCGCCCCCGCTCCCACCCGCTTCCGGGACTGGTGGGACAAAGAAGGAAAGCAATCATGAGCCGCGAATCCTTCCTCAGCCGCGTACGTCAGGCCGCTCAGGCGGGTCGAGCCTTTCGCGTCCACTTGCAGCCGGTACCGCCGGATGTCGGCTATGTCGGCGCTAATGGTGATTTGTGCGACAAGATGGCCGAGGAAGTGGACGCAGTCGGCGGACGAGCGTTCCGTGTGCCGGATTTGCTGGCCGCAAGAGAGCTGCTCGTCACGTTGCTCGAAGAAGCATCGGCGAAGTCAGCCCTCTGCTGGGAGCACGACCTGCTCACACGGCTAGGATTGGTAGAGTTCCTGCAATCCCGCGGCATCGTGCGACATAGCTACGAAAGCCTGTCCAAGCTGGAATTCCCTTCCCAACGCCAATCAATGCTCGCTTGTGACATCGGCATCTCCAGCGTGGACTGCGCGATTGCCGAAACGGGCACGCTGATGGTCTGCTCGCGCCCCGGGCAAGAACGAGTCGCTTCGCTGCTTCCCCCCATGCACGTGGCCATCGTCGAACGGCAGCAAATCGTGCCAGATCTGATCGACGCTTTTGCTATCTTGCATCAGCGGGGGCTCGAAAACCTCCCCAGCAACACCACGCTCATCACCGGTCCCAGCAAGACCGGTGACATCGAGCTGCAACTCACCACGGGTGTTCATGGCCCCAAGCACTGGCGCGTGATTCTGGTGGGCTAATTCCTCCCCCCTCTCCCCCTTGGGAGAGGGCCGGGGTGAGGGTCTTGCGCCAGACGCAATTCACCGCGTTGCCTCCAGATATCGGCTCAGCAACCGTACGTTGTCGATGAACGTCTGCGAACGAATGATGTCTCCCTCGGGATGCTTCTTGTAGGTCCGCAGCTTCCCCTGCTCGACCCACGCCCCGCGGCCATCGAGCAAGCCCACGACTTTGCGGACCTGTGCTGCAGTTCCCTCGCTCACTTTGCCCGGTCGCTTCGCAACGCTATTGCCATCTCTTTTTTCGGGAAAGGAGCCGCTCAGCACCGTCTGGTAGTCCCGCTCTAGCTTCGCTGCCCGCGAGCTAACGATGAAGCCATAGTGCGTCGGTAATTTGTCGCTGCTGTAGGTCATCACTTCGCGGCCGTCCTCCTGGATGACGAAGTAGAGCGGCTTGTTGGTCTTGAGCTCGTAGAAACGAGCCAGGCGACCGTCCGGCAGTGCCGATTTGTTCAACCACGCCAGTGCCGACGGAATCGGCTCCAGGTATTTCTTGTTCCCCGTCGCCCGGTAAAGTGTCATCAGGGCCTCGATGATCTGTTGCGATTCGCCACCGCTGACGGCTGGCGGTTCAAAGGCCCTGCTCCAACTCGGCTGCATCTTGGCGTCGTACTGCTGGGCCCAGGCCGGCTGCGGCTCGGGCATTTGGGCCAGGATCAGAAAGTCGCCGGCCCTCTCCGCACAGGCCAGATACTTATTGTCGCCATAAACCTCCGCGGCCAGGAGCAAGGTGTCGATCATGTCCGGGACCAGATTGTCGTTAGTCACATAGCAGCCGGTGAAGTCCTTGGGCCACTCCCAGGACCACTTTTCCTGGTACGAAGCTTTCAGTACGGGATAGTCCTGCTCGCTCGGCCGATCCACGGGATAGCGGTCGTAATTCGCCGACCAGCCGCCGTTCGCGTACTGTGCATTTAGAAGCGACGACAATGCATACACTGCCGCCTCATGGATAGGCCGATCCTTGAACTCCAATGCCTTGTCGATCCGAACGAGAAAGCGAGTGGCCGCCTGCGTGGTATCGTCATCGAGCGTGGTGATGTCGCCTTTCCCCTTCCGAAGTTTCCATCGATCCCAACCGGGCCCTCCTCGTTCGTTTGGCTTTTCCGAGCGTTCCAACGCGCCAGGATTGTCAGCTCGATAGCGAAAGGCCTTGCGTCCCTCACCTTCCACGACGACGTGGTAATACCACCCCCCCGACTGAAGTTGCCCGCGGACCAGCGCCTCCGCAGCGGCTCGGGCTCCCTGAAGGTGCAATTGGTCCCCGGTCGCGGCATAAGCATCCAAAAAAGCTTCCCCCACCGCCGGCGTTCCCGGCGGCTGGATCCAGATGGCGTTCTTCTCCGCCTTCCCTTCTCCTTCGCGGAGAGCCAAATCGCCGCTGTACGCATACACATAGCCCCCTCCGCTGGCGACTTCCTGCTGGAAGAAGACGGAGGCTTTGGAAAGTGCACTCCGCACCCCGTCACGAGACGGTGGTTCGGCAGCCGACGAGATGACCGCGGCCGACAGGACTAGGAACGAGAGAATCGCGCTCATGCGGAGTGACATGGAATGGCGTCCTTTTGGTGGCTCATCTATTCCAGTCGGCCATCATCTACTATCCTGGCGGCACCATGAAAGGCCCCTTTGAACGCTTGAAGTACGACCTCCGCCGCCTCTGGGAATGCCCAAGTTGCAAGCGGCGGGAACGGAGCGACGGCACCGTGACCTCGCGTTTTTGCAATTGTCCTGGAAAGGGAGTGCCGGACGGCCAGCGCACAGCGATGAAGCTGCTTGAGGAAGCGGGACACCGAACCGTTCCGGAATTCAAGTACAGTCCGACTGACGAAACGCTCCCCGTTGATCCTCTAATCAACAACGATTTGCCCAGCGAAATTTGCCCGCCGAGCGACGAATCCAATCCGGCTGCGGAGCCGCCCGCGACTCTTTAGGCTCCTCGCCCGTATTGTGCAATCCAGTTTTGGAATCGAATCAGGGCGACTGCGTAGGCCACGAGAATTCCGACCCGGAGCGAAATCGACAATCCGCCGCCGATTACCATGCCAATAAGCTCGGCATGTTGTATACCGGGATCGGCGGCAGACCCGCCAACTGCGGGAACGTCGTGGGAAACAGCCATCAATGCGATTCCCGTCGTGATGGAACTAACCGTGAAGGCAGCGAGTCCCCAGCCGAAATAGATCCCAATCTGTTTCCTGGCGAGGAGCAGGGCGTTTCCCGGGACGCCGCACAAGACCATTCCCAGACCGGTGCCAATTTCCAGGAATCCGATTTTCATGGCAGGATCGTCGGCGGGTAACATTCCCATGCCCACGAATCCAATCGCTACAATTACCGATCGGAAGAAGCAAAACAACAGACTGACAACAAACATCACTTTGCAATAGAGCGGCACGTCCGGTGTCTCGCCGGCCGTCGACACCCATTGTCGAGGAGGCGGTCCAAACCCTCATTGCGGCGGCATGTAGGGATTCCGGTCGCCACTAGGATTAGGCTGGAAACCGTAGGGGGAACCCTGAGTCATGGGTTGATCCGGGATCGATAGGCTGGCGGCCAAGGCTTGAGATATGCACGCTGCTTGAGATACGCTGACTGTGGAGTGCAGGGCAACAGCGTTGTCTGAGCAACGTGTCTCGCTCAGGCCTTTCGACTATCTTTGCGCCGGTCGTTCTCCTTCAGCAACATTTTGCGGATGCGGATGCTGGAAGGTGTGACCTCGACGAGCTCATCGTCTTCGATATACTCCAGCGCCGTTTCCAGGTCCATTTTGCGGGGGGGCTTGAGCAGGATGTTCTCGTCGCTGCCGCTGGCCCGCATATTGGTGAGCTTTTTTTCCTTGGTCGGATTGACCGCCAGATCATTTTCGCGGGCATTCTCTCCCACGACCTGTCCTTCGTAGACCTCGTCATTGTGCGTGACGAACATATCGGCCCGATCTTGCAGTGTGTTCAGGCTGTAGGCGTTCGCCTTGCCCGTGACCATGGAGATGTAGACGCCGTTGGCCCGGTGCGGCACTTCCCCCGTCACCGATTTGTAACCACTGAAGCGGTGATGAACCACGGCCGTCCCTTGCGTGGCATTGAGCAGCCTCGTCCGCAAGCCGATAAGGCCGCGAGCGGGAATGTTGAACTTGGCGTGCGTGAAGTCGCCGCGGACGTGCATCTCCTCGAGTTCGCCGCGGCGAGCGCCGACCAATTCCATCACCGGCCCGAGCTTTTCCGAGGGAACTTCCACAACCAGCGATTCGAACGGCTCCTCATTCACTCCTTTGTTCGTCCGCAGAATGACTTGCGGCTTGCCGACGGAGAGCTCATAGCCTTCGCGGCGCATGTTTTCAATCAGCACCGACAGGTGCAACACGCCGCGGCCGGAAACCGCGAAAGCATCGCTGTTTTCAATCTGCCGGACCCGCAGCGCGACATTCTTTTCCAGTTCCTTAAACAGCCGTTCGCGAAGCTGCCGGTTGGTGACATACTTTCCTTCGCGCCCCGCGAATGGCGAACTGTTGATCGTGAAAACCATTTCCAGCGTCGGTTCGTCCACGGTCAGACGGGGTAGGGCCCTGGGATGCTCGCGGTGGCAGACGGTGTCGCCGATCTCGACGTCCGAAATGCCGACGAGCGCGACGACGTCGCCAGCGTCGGCGGAATCGACCTCGGTCCGGCCAAGCTTGTCGAAGACATAGAGAGTCTGGATTCGCGATTCCGTGATGCGATCTCCGGACTTCATCAGGGCGATGGTTTGCCCCTTCTTCACGCTGCCCGCTTGCAGGCGGCCGATGGCGATGCGGCCGACAAATTCAGACCAGTCGAGAGTGGTCACTAGCATCTGCAGCGGAGCATCAACTTCTACTTCCGGCCCGGGAATCTCCGCCAGCACCATATCGAGCAGCGGCTGCATCGAGTCGGTGCGGATTTCGGGATCTGTCGTGGCGTAGCCTTCCCGCCCGCTGGCGAAGAGATATTTGAAATCCTCCAGATGTTCATCGGCACCGAGCTCCATAAGCAGCGCGAACGCCTCGTCCAGTGTGTGATGGGGCTGGGCATCGGGGCGGTCAATTTTGTTGACGACAACAATCGGCTTGAGCCCGCTTTCCAGGGCCTTGGACAGCACGAACCGGGTCTGCGGCATCGGCCCTTCCGCGGCATCGATGAGCACGACGGCTCCGTCGGCCATGCGGACAACTCGCTCCACTTCCCCGCCGAAGTCGGCGTGGCCCGGCGTGTCGATGATGTTGATCTTCACCCCCTTGTATTGCAGGGCGATGTTTTTGGCCAGAATCGTGATGCCACGCTCCCGTTCCAAATCGTTGGAATCGAGGATGCAGTCCCCTTGCAACTGGCTCTCGCGGAATTGGCCGCTCTGGTGCAAAAGACAATCCACCAGCGACGTTTTGCCGTGATCGACGTGGGCAATAATGACAATGTTGCGAATATCGTTGCGTCTCATGGGCCCATTTTCCCGGCCAGAGCCGGTTTTGGATAGGGCGTATGGACATATCGCCCTCAGCCTCCTCCCAATCTCATTTCCTGGCCTGTCAAGAGGCAATAGACCCAGAACATGCCCGCGACCCAGAATGGAATCGAGGCCATTAAGAATGTGAGTAACAGACCCGATCTCCAGCCGGAATTAGACGTCCGGAATGCCGACCAGCCGACGAGAATCACTAGAACCGCATAAGAAAGCAAAACGCCATAAAAGAGGAAACTCATTCTGCACCTCTCGGCGACAGACTACAGCTTTCGCAGTTCCGAAAACTCATCGAGCGTCACCGTCGTGAGTTCCCCGCTGTCCCTCCTGAGAACCAGGACGTCGCTATAGACCTTGTCGTCGGAATTCCGTTTGAAGTGCAGGCTGTGCCGGCGACGTTCTTTCTTCACGACGGTGCCAATGGTCGTCGTCATCCAGCGGCGAAAGCCCACCTTGACTTCATGATCGACTTGCACCCGATCGCCGGGCTGAAGGGTAGCGAAGGTTTCGTAGGCAGTGGCGACGGGCATTGTCGTTAGACTTCCTTGGCATTAATCCACGTCATCAGTTTCCGCAGCCTACGTCCGACGTCTTCGATTTGGTGGGTCCGTTCGCGGCGGCGGGTGGCTTTGAAGCCCGGTGCGCCGGCTTTGTTTTCCAGGATCCACTCGCGGGCGAATTGGCCGTTCTGGATTTCCTTGAGGATCCGCTTCATCTCCTGGCGGGTTTCGTCGGTAACAATCCGCGGGCCGCGGGTGTAGTCGCCGAACTCTGCCGTGTTGGAGACGCTGTACCGCATGTAATTGAGGCCGCCTTGATAGAACAGGTCCACAATCAGCTTCAGCTCGTGCATGCATTCGAAATAGGCCATCTCGGGTTGGTAGCCGGCTTCCACAAGGGTTTCAAAACCCGCTTTGACCAACTCGCTGACGCCGCCGCAAAGGACGACCTGCTCGCCAAAGAGGTCGGTCTCGGTCTCTTCCGCAATCGTGGTTTGGATGACGCCGCCTCGCGTGCCGCCAATGCCCTTCGCGTAAGCGAGCCCCAATTTGAGCGTCTCGGGGCTTGCGCCGGGGCCGAGGGCGATGAGGCAGGGAACGCCGCCACCCTTTTCGAATTCGCTGCGGACCAGATGGCCGGGGCCTTTCGGCGCGACCAGCATGGTATCCACGCCTGGCGGCGGCTCGACCTGGCCAAAGTGCAGGTTGAAGCCGTGCGAGGCCATCAAGATGTTGCCGGGGCTGAGGTTCGGCTTGATATGTGCCCGGTAGATGTCCCCCTGCACCTCATCCGGCAGCAGGATGTTAATCAGGTCGGCTTGCTTGGTGGCGTCATCCACGCTCATCGGTTTGAAGCCGTGTTTCACCGCCAGATCGTAATTCGGCCCGCCAGGACGCTGGCCGATGATGACCTTGCAGCCGCTGTCCTTCAGGTTCTGAGCCTGGGCGTGCCCCTGAGACCCGTAGCCCAGGATGGCGATGGTCTTGTTCTTGAGGAGGGAAAGATCGGCGTCGTTGTCGTAGTAGATCGTGGCTGGCATGAGAGCGGGGCTCGGGGCTGGGGACTCGGGGCTGGGGAGTGGAATTGCTGGGCGTGTGCGATACGTTAGCCGACGTATTTTCGGATAGAGCTTTCGTGCAGGAGCGGGGCTTCGTCGGATTTCCCTTTGCCGCGGACCATGGCGATGCGGCCGGTGCGGACGAGCTCCAAGATGCCGTAGGGGCGCATGCGGCCGATGAAGGCTTCAATTTTGCTTTCGCGACCGGAGATTTCGATCATCAATTCCTGTTCGCCAACGTCGACGATGCGGCCGCGGAAAATATCGACAAGCTCGCGGATTTCCGACCGTTTGGGGCCGGCAGGCGCGGAAACCTTGATCAGCATCAGGTCCCGTTCCACGTGATCCTGGCTGCTGATGTCATCGACCCGGACCACGGTCACAATCTTCTCAAGCTGTTTGCGGACCTGCTCTAAGAGCTTGTCGTCGCCGACGACCACAAAGGTCATCCGCGAGAGGTTGGGGTCTTCCGTCTCGCCCACCGCCAGCGAATCAATGTTATAGCCGCGGGAAGCCATCATTCCCGAAATGTGCGCGAGCACACCGGGAACATTTTGAACCAAGGCGGAGAGCACGTGACGCATGGAAAACTCGTAAAATTAGGACTTGTTTATGATAGTCAGAGGGCGAAAAACGGGCTAGGGGACGGGAAGAACCGAAATTCGAATCGCGAATTCCAAATGACGAATGGAAAGCCACGGTGGTGCACGTGGAACAAGAAAGCAAAGCAGCGCGGCTGTCGGCCGCGCTGCGGAATGTGAGTCACAGGAAAGTCGCGATTTACGCTGCCTTGTCGCCGGTTTTCTCTTGATCGCTCGCCGGGGCGGGCTTCTTGGTCCCCTCGGGGGCTTTCAGATCGGGTTCCGCGGGCTTGTTGGCGTCAATCTTTGGCTTGCCAGTGTCGTCGCTGTCTTTGGGTTCCTTGTCGGCGGCAGGTTTTTCGGCGGCGGGAGTCGGTTCTTCGGACTTGGCTTTCACCTTCGACTTCTCCACCGGCAGCAAATCGCTCCGCAGTTCTTCGGCCGGCTTGCGGGCTTCGACCTTCTTCGTGGAACGAATGATGGAGCCGCCGTCGGACGGAAGGATGATCCGCTCGCGAACGACGGGAGTGTCATAAATAATGCTGTCTGGTGCATCGTAGGGAATCCGCATCGAGACCACGCGCGGTGTGCGGCGGTAAGCAGTGTAGGGAACAACCTTCCGAACCGTGACCGGCACTTCAATGGTTTTCACCTCAGTCTCCATCCGGCAGACCTTCACCTCGTACTCCTGATCGACGTCTTCGTATTCAATCCGGTGAGTCTGCACTTCAATCTGTCGCACGTGCTCCTCCCGTTCGTACCGAACCCGGTCGACCGGAATCTTGTTGACAATCCGTTCCGTGACCGGCCTGCGGACGGTTACGGGGTATTCGCGGGTTTCTTCCGTCTGCTCCATCCTTTGCACCGTGACGGGTACTTGCTCGGTCACGACTTCGTCCTGAAAGCGGGTGACGTTGACCGGTACTTCCTGCATCACCTGCCGTGGCATGAGAGCAGTCTGGGGAATCTGCTGGGCCACGACGTTGGGAACATAGAGCCGCTGCGTGACTAGCTGGCCCGGCGTGGTCTGCGGCACCCAGTGGAATCCGGCGCGATGGCGGAAGACCTGTCCGGAAACATTGTCCGTGGCCACGCCTCGCGGCACCCAGGCCAGCTTGTTGCGGCTGGTGCCAGGGATGAGCGCGGTGCTATCGACAAAGCCGCCCTGGTCCACAAGCTGCGTGCGGTAAGTGGTTACCGGCTCCATCGCGGTCACGTACTGCTGCTGCATCACGGTTTCATTCACGGCCCGTCGCACGACGTGCTGCCGCTCTTGCATGTGAGTTTCCGTGACGGGGCGATTCACAAGATACTTCTGCTGCCGCATCTCGGTATCCTGCACCCAGGTTGTCTTGTCGTAGGCTTCTTCGCGGTACTCGGTTTCATGAACCGGCTTGAGGGTATAGTACTTTTCCTCGCGGATGGCGGTGTCGGTGATCGGACGGGCGACGCGAATCTTGCGGGTGCGCAGCTCCGTTTCATAGACCGGCCTGGTCGAGGTGACCTCCCGCTCCTCGATTTGCGTCTCGTATTCCACCCGGTACTGCGTGACTGCCACCTCGTCGTAAACCACCTTGTTCACCACGCGGTACGCGGGCTGGCAAAAACAATCCTGGGCTCGCAGCGATGCGGCTGGCGAAAAGACGAAGGCCGGCAGAGCCAAAGCCGCTGCGGCAAATGAACGAAGGGCGGTTTTCATGACTGCTTCCTAATCCCCAAAATCTGGTGTACGACAACGAGGAATCCAGAAGGTCTTCCTGCCCCTCCGGCGCCAACCACGAATCAGGCAGCCAACCTTTGCCACCTCACAGAGAGTGAAGCCCGCTGGCGAAGAGACTGTGCTTCGATTGGCGGAGGAGGCACTTCCTCACCCCTCCAGCATGATTGGAGGATTAGCCTGTCGGCAGCGCAGCTCTAGACCTTGAGTCCAAGTCTCTAATGAAGAGTTTGCCGGATTTTCCTGCCGGAAGCAAACGGTTTCTTGGCAAGCTGTATCGCTAGCGGAAGTTAACTATAACCGCTTCAATACTTTACGACTTGCAAAATTCTTTGAAGTTTTTTTCCTGCTCTGCCGACATGTCCAGCTCGCCACTTCCCCCAAATTCCGCAAGATTCGCCGTTTGCGGGAATAGTTTCTCTGATCGGCATAACCGGAATAAACGGACCTGAACACTACCGTTAGTACATGCCTACTTCGCCGCCGTCATCGGATCCTGTTTAGGAACTTCGAAGATGATCACGGACTGGCCGTTTTCGTTCCAGACTCGCAGAGCACTGTCAGCGCCGCCGGCAATGATCGTCTTGCCGTCATTGGATGCACCAGAGGCATACATGTAGTCCGCTCCACCAGGGAAGTCGCGGACGTTGCCGCCGTTGGCTGCGTTGACGAAGCGGACAATCTTGTCGCCGCTGCAAACGATGACGATGTCCTGGTCGCCGACGAAGTGGACCGCGGTCACTTCCTTGGTATAGCCCGCGATGGTGCGGGCCTGGTCGCCGGTGCGGGCATCCCAAACCTTGATCGCTGCATCCGCACCGCTGGAAGCGAGCAGCCGTCCGTCCGCCCGCCAGGAAACGCCCAGGACATGGTGCGTGTGCCCTTCAAAGGAGCGGATGAATTTGCCGTCTGCCGCGTTCCAGACTTTGACAAACCGATCCGCCGCGCAGCTTGCCAAAGTCTGGCCGTCCGGAGAGAAGTCGAGGCCGAAAACTGTATCGCTGTGCGGCTCTTTGTAGCCAAGAATGAGCTGGCCGTTTTCAACGTTCCAGATCTTGATCTCGCCGCTGCGTGAAGGCTCGCCGCCACCGCTGGCCAGCCGCTTGCCGTCTGGGCTGAAGTCGAGGGCCGTGACCCGATCTACCAGCATTTCGGCCGAATCGGGTGAGCCAATGGTTCGCTCCAGCTTCCATTCGGTGGCGAAATCCCAGACCACGCCGGTGTTGTTCGCGGCAAGGCTGATGGCATTCCCTTCCTTCGTGAAGGCGACGAGCGACAGGGCCGCGTTCTGGCCGGTATAGATATCGACTGGTGCGCCAGTCTCAGCGTCCCACGAGTGTAATAGCTGGTCGTCGCCGACGGTGGCCAGCGTCTGGCCGTTGGGGGAGAACGAAACGCTCTTGAGCGGCTTTTCGCTTTCGGTCACGGTTTTGGTGACCGCCATCAACTCGGCGTCGCGCTGCGTGACCTGGGCTTCAAATGTTTTTACGGTCGCTTCAAAACCGGGGATCGCTTCGACCGATTTCTTGACGGACTCGGCGGCCCGCTCCACGCTCCGCATCGCGGCCTTGAGGGCCCGGTCGGCAGCCATCTTCTCTTCCACAGCCTTCATGGCGACTGGTGTGACTTGTTTGACCTTCTGATCGGCGGTGTTGAAGGCGTTCTGCGCGTCCGTAGCCGCCTTGTCGCCAGTTTGCTTATTGGTGTCGGCTGTCTTCTTTGCGGTATCGGCATCCACGGCCCCCTTTTCCTTGGCGACCTTTATCTCATCCGCGGCCTTCTTTTTGGCCTCCGCATCGACCGATGCCTTTTCTGTGGCAGCAACTGCGTCTTTGAGGGTCTGGTTATTCACATCTTTTGCCAGGGCTTCTTTCGCCTGGTTGAAGGCGGTCAGCGCTACCGTCGCTGCCGTGGTAGCATCGTTCGCGGCCTTCACCGCTTCGTCCTTGGCCTTGTTAGCGGCCACAAGAGCCTCGTTGGCTGTAACGGCAGCAGCATCAGTGACTTTCTTGGCCTCGTCAGCTTTGGTCTTGTTGGCGGTCGCATCCACGAGGGCCTTGTCCGCAGCATCCTTGTCGATGACCGGCTGCTTAGCGGCTTCGTCCTTCTTTTTGAATTCCGCGTCGGCAGCGGTCTGCGCCTCCGTCGACTTCTTCTGATTCTCTTCTTCCGCCTTTTTACGATTGCCGGCTTCGGTCAGGTCGGCCTTGGCCAACTCGACCTGCTTCTTAGCCAGGTTCACCGCGCGAGTCGATTCACCAACTTTCAGACCGGTGCGATAGTCTCCCTTCATGTCGATCACCAATTGCTGGTTCTCGGCATTCCAAAGCTTGGCGATGTTGTTGGCCCCGACCGAGGCAATCCGCTTGCCGTCGGCACGAATGGCGATGGCATCCACAGGCGCTCCGTGGTTCATTTGCTTGACCACATTGCCGCCAGCCACATCGATCAAGCGGACAATTCCATCCTTGCAGCCGGTGAGAATCTGCGTTCCACCCGGTAGAGACACCAGGCTCGTAATCGGCTGGCCGTGGCCGGCGATTTCCTTGACGGGTTTGGGCGGTTCCGTGACGGCAGCCGCGGGAAGCGCCCAGAGACGCAAGTTGTTGTCCGCGCCGCCGGTGGCGACCTGAGCATCTGCCGCGACGAGGGCGACGGCATTGACCGGCGCGGGGGTTTCGACCGAGGCAATCTGCATCCCGTCAGCCATGTTGAACACGCGGAAGGTCTTGTCCTGGGAACCGCTGACCAACTTGCTGGCGTCGGCATTGAATGTGACTCCGGTGACAGGTCCGGTGTGCCCAGTCAGTGTCTTGGCAATCTGACCGGTGGCGAGGTCAAAAATCTTGATTTTGCCGGTTTCTTCGCCAATCGCGGCAAACTTGCCGTCCACGCTCACGGCGATGGACCGCGGTGGGCCCTCAAGCGCCGCGAGGTCCAGCTTCTTTGCATTCTTCGGCTTGCGCCAGAGCTTGATGGTGCGAAATCCGCCGGAGGCGAGCAGCTCGCCGTCGGGGCTGAAGGCGAGCGACTGGATGAGGTCCAAGTCCGCCACGCCGGGCTGTTTGTAAATCCCCTTGGCAATCAGCGATGGGTCGGTCAGCCGTCCGAGCTCGCGTTTACTGGGAATGTGATAGAGGAAAATCTGATTCGCCCGCCCGGCCGCGGCATACTGGCCGTCGGGCGCGATGGCGACCGCAAAGATCGGATTCACACCAGGCGGCAACGGTTGCCAGGTGATGGGTCCGCCGGTCCCCTTAACCTCGCCCGTGGCTCCTTGATCAATCCAAAGCTTGATGAGGCCGAGCTCATCGGGTGTGAGAGCCTTTGCCTTCACGTCGTTATCCGGCGGCGGCATGAAGGGTTCCTTCTGCCGCGCCGCCATCTTGAGCAGTAAGCTCTCGGCCCCCTTCCCCATGACGACCGAGGGGCCCTCGCTGCCACCCTTGAGGATGGACTGCGGGGTCTCCAGCACAAGATCACTCTCCGCCTCCGTTGCGCTGTGGCAAGCCAGACAGTTGCGGCGGAAGATTGGCAAGATCTCCTTTTCGAAATCGACCGGCCCCTCGTGCTTCACTGCCGCGATGGCGATGGGCTCGGCGTTCGCCGGGCGGGCGGAAAAAGCCAGGGGAAGTGCTGCGAGGGCAATCATGGTAAGGAAAGTGCTTCGTGCGATCGACATAGGGTTATCCTCGGGTCACGAGTCTTGTGAGTACAGTTTCCTATTGGTTCCCAAGCTCTGTTTGGGAACCCACTTCCTCGAAGCTCTGCTTCGCGATTGTGGCGCGGGAAGCGGAGCTTCCAATCTTGCGTTCCCATGCTGGAGCTTGGAAACGAATATGAGTTACTTCTTGACTTCTTCCACTTTGACTACGACATTCGTCACGGCCTGGACGTCCACGTTGTTGAATTTTCCCTTGGCCCGGACAACCACATTGTGATCTCCGGGTGTTGCATTAGCGGCAGCGACAATTTCGAGCTTACCTTCAGCCTGGCCATTGGGAATGCTGACTTTCGCGGCCGTGAGACCTTGCACTCCCGGCGGAGGTTCAAAGGAGATTTCGACGGCGTCGGCGAAGGCGTAAAGCCGATTGATATTAGCGGTGAGGGCTTGCTTCTCCCCCTGTTTGACGGCTCCACCGACAGCCGCCGAGTTGAACGTAATCGGAGTGGCAACGATGCGGAGCTTGATCGGAGTGGAAATCAGCGAGAAATTCACGTCCTTCGGTTGATTGGCCTGCTTGATCGCATTCACCCGCGCATCAAATTGCGGCTTGAACTGGTTGGCCGCCGTGACTTTGTCCGTTGCCGCCTTGAGAACTGCTTCCGCTGCGACGCGGGCGTCTTCCTTGGTTTTGGCGAGCGCTAGAGCGTCGACAGCCAGTTTCTCTGCTTTGACTTGCTCGTCTGCAGCGGCCTTGGCCTGAGCGGCCGCCTCGTCGGAAGCCTTTTGCGCCGCCGCCTGGGCGTCCTTGAGACCCTGATTGGCCGCATCCTTAGCCGCCGCCTCAATTGCTTTGGCCAAAACGTCGGCCGCGACCTTGGCGGCATCGGCCTTTTGTTTGGCAACGTTCACCGCAGTGGTTTTGGCCTGCTCCGCCGTCGTAGCTGCTGCCTTGGTGTCGGTGGCTTCCTTCGTCGCGGCATCTTTGGCAACAGTGGCGGTCTTCACCACTTCGCCCAGCGCTTTGATGGTCTCGTCCAGCACCTTCTGCTCGGCCTCCAGTCCGGCCTGAGCTTCCGGATTGCGGATGTGCTTCTGCTTGGTGTCGGCCCGCATGTAAAAGGTGTACACGCCGGGCTTGATGTTCGCCTGGTTAATTGCCAGCTCGAATTTCCCTGCTGCCGTGTTGGGGTCGAGGTTGATCTCCTTGGGTTTGATCTCGTTCGGCAGGCCGGTGGCCACGAGTTTCAGGGGCTCTTTCCAATCGCCACGGCGAGTGGCTGTGACTGGGATTTCGATGTTGCCGCCGAGCGACGTTTCCCAGATCTTGTCTTCGCCAATTTGTACGAAGACCGGCTGCAGGTCCTTTTCGACGACCGCTAGCTGAAATGACCGCGTGAGTTGAAACTCGGGGTTCTGGATCTGACGATTGGCTGTGCCCCAAACAATCTGAGCATAACGGGCCTCACGGACCACCTCTTTGCCCCCGATTTGTGCCTTGCCAACAATCTTGATCGGCCCTGCGGCAGCAGCCGCTCCTTCCGCGGCGTTGAAGACCAGGACGGCCGTGTTCACATCGCCGCCAACAACTGCGCCGGGGCAGGTAACGCCAGCCGGAAGCCCTTCCACAGTAATGACAATGTCTCCCTTAAACTCGTCACGGCGGTCAATGAGCAGGCCGACGGCCGTTGTACCTCCCTTGCGAACCACATTGGGAAGCAAAGGTGTGTTCTGATTCTGCTGCGGATTACCCGGCACGATCGCCTGGGCGAGCATGCGGAAGTCCGGTTCAGCGGCGTGAATCATCAGCCGATAGGCAATGGCCGGGTTTTTCCGCCCGCTGCCAACCTGATCGCGGAGGAAGAGGCGGTAGGTGCCGTCCTCGGGGACTGTAAATTTGAATGATGGGTCATCTGTGCTGGTGTCGAAGTCGGTGCCAATTCTCGCCTGCCGCTCCTGGGTGTCGTCGACCTGAGTAATGTCGCTGACAACTTCTTCACCCTTTTCATTCTTGGTGACGCGGTAGAGCGCGAAGAACGGATCACTTTCCAGCCCGAGCTGGTGCGAGGCGACTTCGATGTACCAGGCTTCCCCTTTCTTGGCGTCGAACTGCACCCAATCGCCGTCCCGCTGCGCGTAAAACTGGCCGACGAATTCGCAAGGGAGCGTGATCTTCTGGGCCTGGACGGGAGCATCATTCGGCTCGGCCTCGACGACGACCGGGCCGCGGGCGAAATAGACGGTGACAGGATTGGCCGGACCCGCGGGCGTGGGAAGTCGGAACTCGATACCGTCCTGCCAGGCACTGCGAACCGGCGTCGAGGAATTTGATGCCAGAGTGGTCTTCGAGGCTTCATCCGCCGGAAGGGGAATGTTCACGACAAGCTTCTGTAGTGTCGCTCCATTAATGGTCAGTCCGTCCGCGGGTGCTCCGCCGGGAAGATTGCGGCCGTAGATGGTGAACTGGTTATTCGAGCCGGCGGGAGCGGACGGCGGAAACACAAAATCGACATAAGCCGACGGCGTGACGCTGAGCCGATAGAAATAGTCGGGTCCGCCGCCATAGACGTTATCAAAAACCTTGAGGACGTAAAAACCTTCGGCCGGCGCGGTGAAGTCGATGACTGGATCGTTTCCGACGGTGTCCTTTGCCCGCACCAGCTCCTTGCCGGCAGGGTTCATCAAAACCATCGTTGCATTCAATCGCGACTGGATCCGCTCGGCGGCACAGTCGATGATCACTCGCTCGCCGGCCTTGAGCGGCACTTTAAGATGGTCATAGGTATTTCCATCAACCCGACCGCTGAACACCGAGCCGGCAGGGACATCCACGGCCTTGTCGGGCGCGCCGTTGGTGCCGGCGTCGACCAACTCGTTGAGGGAGCTGACGGTAAAAACCCGCGGGTTGGATTGACCGAAACGGCCGACCGTGCGGACCTCGTACGCTCCCGGTGGCACGTCGGCCGCGATCGTCACGGCGAATGCCCCGGCCACCGGCTTGGCGACCTTTTCCAAGTCGGTCGGTACGGTCATTTTGGCCGCTCCAACAATGCCTGGGTGGCTAAAGACGAGCTTGCTCGCATCGTCCTGGTCCACACCGGCGATGGTCACGTCCACCGCTGTCCCCGGCTTGCCTCCCGGCGGAAAGATCGAAGTAAGTTGGGTCGCCGGCAGTTGTGCGATGCTGGCGGATGTGAAGCAAAGGCTCAATGCAAGCGCGGAAAAAAAGCCGCGCAGGGCGAAGAAGTCCTTCATGGAATCGCCTCCAAAGGGGTCTGGTTGGGAGGGTGAAGCTCGGGGAACATGCCCACGGTTTGCCGTGAACATGACCTGTCAGGTGGGAGCCGGTTAGGCGGGATTTAATATTTCCAGTTTGCTTCCCTTCGGCCAGGGAAGCAAGCGGTTTGCATTAGTAACCTGCACACGGAGTGTGCGGGTTACTATTAATGGTTGAACAAAAACTCCTTCGTATTAATCAGTGCCCAAACGATGTCTTCGTAGGCCCGCTGCGGGGCGTCCTTGTTCTTTTCAATGTGTGCCAAGGCGATGCCCAGTTCGTCCGGCGTTGGCTGGCGGGCAAAGGCAAGCAAGTAGAGCTCCCGGATCTTCACGTCGCTGGGGCGGGCCTTGTCGTTGGCCAGCGCTGCTGCCTTTCCGTTACCGGCCGTCAGCTTGCCCTGGATTTCGCCGGAGTTGAGCAAATGCAAGCTCTGGGCAAGGTTGGCTTCGCTGGACCGCTCGCATTCGCAAGCGCTCGAGGCTTCCGGCCGACCAAAGACCGTCAGAAAGTAGGAGTTAAAGCCGTTGTCCGGCAGTTGCACGGCTCGGGTGCCCGCAGGAATCGGTCCAAATGACGTCTGTGTGCCGGTCACCTGGTCAATCGCATCCAGCAGCACTTCGGCATTTAGCCGCTTGGGATAATAGCGGGAGAAGTTCTGTTTGTCGTCCTGATTCCACTGGTTGGGCTCGGCAGTGAGCTGATAGACCGAGGAATTGCAAATCGTACGACAAAGGTTTTTCAGATCGAAATTGTGATCGGTAAAGTCTTTGGCGAGCGCTGCCAGCAATTCGGGATTGGATGCGGGGTTGGTCACTCGCATGTCGTCCTCCGGATCAACGAGCCCGCGACCGAAGAAGTGCTTCCAATAGCGATTGACGAGCGAGCGGGAGAAGAAGGGGTTGTCCTTCTGTCCCATCCAGTTCGCCAACTCCTCGCGGGGATCGTTGTCCGCGGCGATATCCAGCGGCTTCGCGCCGAGACCGGTCGGCTTCACACCCTGGCCGGTCTTTGGATTCTGAGCTGACGCGACGCCTCGGCGGTGGAAAATTCGCTCGTCCCCCTGCATCGCCCCCTTTTTCCGCCCGACCTGGGCGAAGAACGCGGAGAAGCCGTAGTAGTCCTGCTGGCTCCAGCGTTCGAACGGATGGTGATGGCAGCGGGCACATTGAATCCGCAATCCCAGGAAGAGCTGCGCCGTATCTTCCACCTGAGCCGACTGGTCCTTCACTTCCCGATACCAGGCGACGGGTGCATTCTTACCCGGTTCACCACTGGCGGTCACGATTTCGCGCACAAACTGGTCGTAAGGCTTGTTCTCGTGCAGGCTCTGGCGAATCCATTCGTGGAATGCAAAGGTCGATGGCTTGTCGTTATCTTGCCGCCGTTTGTTGCGGAGGATGGCGTTCCACTTGTTAGCAAAGTAATCGGCATAGTCGGTGCTTTCGAGCAAGCGGTCGATGACTTTGGCCCGTTTATTCGCGTCTTGGTCGGCGAGAAAGGCGCTGGCTTCGTCGAGGGAAGGCAGCCGGCCGGCGAGATCGACGGTGACGCGGCGGAGGAATGTGGCATCATCACAAACAAGCGAAGACGGCAGGCCCAGCGAAGTCAGTTTCTTGAAGACCTGCTCATCGACATAATTCTTGACTACTGGCAAAGCTTCAATCTTCACGCCGAGGGGAATTGTGGCTCGATAGACGCCGACATTGCCCTGATAACGGGCCATCACGGCGACCGAGCCGGTCAGTTGGCCGGTAGTGACAAGGCCCGTGACGCTCACTTCGGCCATCTCGGTATCATTGCTGTCGAAAGTCGTGGTTCGGGTGACATCTTCCGTCGAGCCGTCGCTGTAATGGGCAATGACAACGATTTGCTGAGTTGTTTCCCGCTCCATCAAGCGCTCGGTCGGAAAAACTTCCACATGCGTGACCTTGGGATCCGTCTCCTTTCCATAGGGCATTCCCTGTTCCACCCAGCGGCGCATCAGCCGATAAGCGGGAGAGTCGTACTCAATGCGCTGGCCGCCGCCATGAGGCAGTCGGGCCGAAGCCTTGAGGAGCAGCAGGCTCTGATCCGGTGCGCCGGGGAACAATCGCCGTCCCTTGCCTTCTTTCACCAGAAACTCAAAGTCTTCCTTCGGCTCAAAACCGAGCAGCGACAGGCGAAAGCCGTTTTGCCCGCCGCTCTTGCCATGGCAACCGCCACCATTGCAGGAATACTTGGTAAAGAGCGGAGTGATTTGATTGGCGAAGTTGATTGGAAGGTCGGAAACCAGGTTCGCGACCTGAACGCTGACCACCGCTTCCACTCCGGGGGCGGCGACCGCCTTAACGACCGCTTTTCCTTCGGCAATGGGCAGGATGAGGCCCGTTTCGTCGACTTTGACGATTCCAGCCGGCTCGGCCTGGTAAGTCGATTTGCGGGTTAAATCGCGAGTCTGCCCGCTGTCATAGTTGCCGGTAATGACGAGTTGCTGCACGGCATCTCGGCCCGAAAGCATCAGCAGCCCATCCTTCGTCCGGCCGCTGTCAAGTGCGATCGAAACGAGCTTGCCGGGGTCGCCCAGGCCAGGAGCCTTGGGTTTCGCGGGAGCGTCAGCGGCGGAAAGCGAAGCAATCCATAAAGCGGGAGCGATGAGTGCGGCTGCAAATAGAGCCACGGCAGGGAGCGATCGTCGCATCGTGTTTCCTTTCCTCAGGCGGGGTAAGGAGTAAGGACCATCCGTAGTAGGCGGGTCTGGGGGCAAAGGTTGCCGCCAGCGATTCTGATTATCACCGGTCAGGAAAGAAAATGCAAGCAAAGCAGACGGCTTTTGAGCCACTAACTTTTTAATCCGCAGGTTTTGCGGATCCACGCAGATTAAAACAAGCCAAGATGTCAAAACCCGATACTTTGTCTTCAGACTGCGAGCATCGACGAGATCTGCGGATAAAAACCGGTGGCCTACACCAACTCTCGCATCGGCTCCACGCCGTTATCCACCAAATATTGTGGCCGGCCGTTCAGATCGTTGATCGTCGCCTTGCGGACGTCGATGCCGAGGTGGTGGTAAAGAGTGGCAAAAACCTCCTGGAATCGTACCGGCCGACTGGCGGGTTCGCCGCCGATGCGGTCGGTGCTCCCGATGATCTGGCCGTGCTTCAGTCCGCCGCCGGCAAGAAGGGCACAGGCGACTTGCGGCCAATGGTCGCGACCGACCTGGGCGGAGATTTTGGGCGTGCGGCCGAATTCGCCCCAAACGAGGACCGCGGTGTCCTTGTCGAGCCCGCGAGCATGCAGGTCTTCAATCAGCGCAGTGAGCCCCTGGTCGAAGACGGGGAAGTCTTCCTTCTCGCGATTGAAAATCGTGTTGTAGCTGCCGCCATGCCAGTCCCACTTGCTGTAATTGACAGTCACGACGCGGGCCCCCGCTTCAATCAGGCGGCGGGCGGCTAGGAAGCTTTGCGGCACGCGGGGTGCGCCGTTTTCGTCGATAAATACCTTCGTATCGCCGGTGCCATATCGCTCGCGGGTTTTCGCATCTTCGCGGGAGAGGTCGAGAGCTTCGGCCAGCTTCGACGACGTGAGCACACCCATCGCCTGCGAAGTGAAGGCATCGAGCCCCTTCATCATGCCGCTCGAATCTACTTCGCGGCGGAAGCGGTCCATGCTTGCCAGAACTTGCTGGCGGCTGGCGAGACGATCCGTCGTGATTCCGTTGAGCACCATATCATTCTTGGTATCCCCCAGCGGACGAAAGCCGGTCCAGGCAGTTCCGAGGTAGCCGGGGCCAGGTTCGTTGTAGGGTCCGTGCGTGGTGGGATAGCACAGGCTGACAAACGGCGGCGTGCTGGCGACGGCCGGCCCTTGCAACCGCGCGACAGCCGAGCCGAGCTGCGGCCAGCCCCCGCCGGGAATGCGGCCCGCTCGGGTCCGGCCGGTGTAACACTGGACGGCATCGTGGTCACCTTGCGCATCCGACAGTGAGCGGATGATTGTGAACTTCTCCATCATCCGGCTCATCCGCGGTAGCAGCTCGCAGATTTCAGTGCCGTTGACATTGGTTTTGATCGGCTTCCAGGGGCCGGCGATTTCCGCGGGGGCGTCCGGCTTGAGGTCGAACAAGTCCTGATGCGGTGGCCCGCCAACGAGATAGACCAGTATCACCGACTTGCACGAATTCTTGATGCCTGCCGCCGACTCTGCCTGCAAGAGTTGCGGTAGGGTAAGCCCCGCCGCCCCCAGCGCCCCGATTTTCAAGAAATTCCGCCGCGAAACACCGTCGCACAAGCGGCCACGGCTTTCGCTACGGTCCCTAGGTTCGAGAATATTGAGCATTCCAGCAGGCTCCAAGGTATTGCGGCATCTCCGACACCGCTTGGCAATATATCAAAAGCGGTTGATGAGTGCAAAGGAAAATATTGAGGGCCATGAGAGATTCCGAAGCATCCCAGGGAGAGTTAGAATCAGCGCAGTCGGTCCTCAGTTGGCCAGTTTCCCCAAGTCGCAGCACGCAAGTATCGGACAATGCTCCCAATCATTCTCATCGTCCTGTCGGCCATCGCTGCCATCGTGGTGTTATTCCTCCTTGTCGTCGCATTTCAGCCGTCGGAGTTTCGCGTCGAGCGAAAGGCGACCATGGTTGCCTCTCCCGAGGTCGTGTTCGGCTACGTCAACAATTTCCACAAATGGAACGACTGGTCCCCTTGGGCCAAACTCGATCCGACCTCGAAGGAGACTTACGACGGTCCAGCGTCCGGGACTGGAGCGAAATTCGCCTGGGATGGGAACAAAGAGGTCGGTCAAGGACGGATGACCATCAAGGAGAGTCGGCCAAGCGACATGATCCGAATCAAGCTCGAATTCATCAAGCCTTTCACCTGCACCAACACCGCGGAATTCACCTTCCAGCCCCAGGGAAATCAAACCCTGGTCACCTGGGGGATGACCGGCCACAACAACTTCATGGGCAAGGCGTTTGGCTTGTTTATGAACATGGACAAGTTGATCGGCGGCGATTTCGAGAAGGGATTGGCCAGCCTGAAAACGCTGGCCGAAGCGAACGGATAGGAATTCAAACCACTTTATTCCAACTCATTATTCGGGAGTCATCTATGAAGTACGTCGATGGTTTTGTGGTGCCGGTTCCCAAGAAGAACCTCAAGGCTTACGCCAAGATGGCCGCCTTGGGGGGGAAAATCTGGATGGAACATGGTGCGCTCGAATATTTTGAGTGCGCTGGCGATGATCTGGATGTGAAATACGGGATGCCATTCAAGAAGGGCATCAAACTAAAGCCGAGCGAGACCGTCGTCTTTGCATTCATTGTTTACAAGTCACGGGCTCATCGCGACCAGGTGAACGCCAAGGTGATGAAGGACCCTCGCATGCATTCAGCCCCTAAAGACATGCCGTTTGATTGCCAGCGGATGATGTGGGGCGGGTTCAAAACGCTCGTGGAACATTCCTGAAATGAAGGATGCACCGAAAGGCCCGCAATCACCGCGCCGCTGGCTGACCTTCAGCCTGCGGACGATGTTCATTGTCGTCACGGTGCTATGCTGCTGGTTGGGATGGGAATCGAGCGTCGTGCGGCAGCGGAAGTCCCTGCTTCAGGAATTCAGCCCCCAGGCCAGCCTGCAAATCACCACAATGAAGCAATGGGTGAACAACGCTCCGCCGGGGACAACGCGGATTCCGCCAGCCTCAGTGTCGTTCCTCCGCCGCTTGCTGGGGGACGAAGCGATTCAAGAAATCGGCTATAGCACGCACTATCAACCGCTAACCGAAGCCGACCGGGCGAGGTTATCGCGTGCCTTCCCAGAAGCGAGGATCCATGAGATTCAATATGACCACCACCTGATGGAGCCTTGTCATCCAGGTTGTTTTCCGCGCGGAACGTTGGTGGATTCGCCGGACGGCCGGCGGCTCATCGAGACTATCGAAATGGGGGATGTGCTTACCACCATGAGCCTCAGTGGAGAAGCTCAGTCCGCGACAGTGACCTCGGTCTTCGTCACGACCAACGTCCTCTGGAACATCCGCACCGAGGCAGGAAGCCTGCTTACTACCAAGATTCAGCCCCTTTGTCTGGCGGGCGGAAAGATCAAAGCCGCGGGCGAACTTCAGCCGGGGGATATGGTCCTGCATCGTGATGGTACTAATGTCCGCCCCGTTCGAGTGCTGGAGGTTGCCTCTGCGGAGCGGGTCGCGCAGGTATTCAACGTCGTTCTGGGAGATTCTGAAATCTTTGTCGCAGGCGGATACCTCGCTCGCAGCAAGCCGCCGCTGGAAGTTGCGGCTAAATAGTCCAGTCTTTTGTGGAAAAACCTTTATCCAAGAACCCATCAACGAGAATCCAACGGAGTAACTCATGTCCTCAGTCCGTGTCCTCGTCGGCACCAAAAAAGGTGCTTTCATTCTCACCGCTGACGGCAAACGCCAAAAATGGCAGGTCGACGGCCCACTCTTTGGTGGCTGGGAGATGTACCATCTCAAGGGCTCGCCGGTCGATCCGAACCGGATTTATGCCTCGCAGACGAGCGGCTGGTTCGGGCAGATCATTCAGCGGTCCAGCGACGGCGGCAAGACGTGGGAGCAGCCCGGTACGCCCGCCGGCGAACCGACCACTACTCCCGAAGGCATGCCTAAGGGTGAGAGCAACAAATTCGTCTATGACACGTCAGCTGAGACCGGCAAGCCCCTCACCACGCACCAGTTTTACGACGGCACGCAGAAGCCGTGGGTGTTCAAGCGGGTCTGGCATCTGGAGCCGTCGCTCACCGACTCGGACACGGTTTATGCGGGGGTCGAGGACGCAGCTCTCTTCAAGACGACCGATGGAGGCCAGTCTTGGCATGAACAGGCCGGCCTGCGCGCCATCCAGGGAGAGAAGTGGGGGCCCGGTGCGGGGGGCATGGGGCTCCACACCATCCTTCTCGACCCGACCAATCCCCAGCGGATCTACATCGCCATCTCGGCCGCGGGGGCATTCCGCACCGACGATGGAGGCAAGTCGTGGAAGGTGATCACCAAAGGACTCAAGTCGCAGTACATGCCGGACCCCACTGCCGAGATCGGCTTTTGCGTCCACAACATGGCGATGAATCCCAAGCGTCCGAATGTGCTCTTCATGCAGCTCCACTGGGACGTGATGCGGAGCGACAATGGGGGCGACCTGTGGCACGAGGTGAGCGGCAACCTGCCGACCGACTTCGGTTTCCCAATTCAGGTTCATGCCCACGAACCGGACACAGTCTACGTCGTCCCGATCAAGAGCGACTCGGAACACTATCCTCCCGAAGGCAAACTGCGTGTCTACCGCAGCCGCAGCGGAGGGAACGAGTGGGAAGCCCTCACCAAGGGACTGCCGCAAAGCGATTGCTACGTCAACATCCTCCGCGACGCGATGGCTGTCGACAAACTCGATTCCTGCGGCATTTATTTTGGCACCACGGGTGGGCAAGTCTATTGCTCGCCGGATTCGGGCGATAACTGGCAGTCTATCGTGCGTGATTTGCCGCCGGTGCTGTCGGTGGAAGTGCAGACGCTGGCGTAATCAGGGTAAAAAGGACTTGCCTCCCCCCATGGTTCGAGTCGTTATACCCTTCCATCTCCGTACCCTCGCCCGTGTCCAGGGCGAGGTCCAGCTGGAGGTGGAAGGTCCGGTTACCGTGCGGGCCATTCTCGATGCACTCGAGGCCCGCTTTCCCATGCTCCGTGGCACCATCCGCGACCATGTCACGCTCGACCGCCGCCCCTTCCTGCGGTTCTTTGCTTGCGAGCAGGATTTCTCTAATGAACCGTCGGAGGTTCTTCTCCCCGAAGGGGTGGCCACCGGAGCGGAGCCGTTTTTGATTGTCGGAGCGCTGGCCGGGGGATAGTACAATCGGAGTTCCGCAGTCTTTAACCTCATGCCATTTCAACACTCCATGCTCACTCCCTACCTTGGCCGCATTTCCGCCGGCGAAAACCTGACGATGGAGGAAATGGCCGCAGTGATGGCCGAGGTGATGGCCGGCCGTTGTCGTGAGAACGAGATTGCCTTGCTGCTCACAGCGCTCAAGGCGAAGGGGGAGACGGCGGACGAAATTGCCGGTGCGGCGCTTGTGATGCGTCAAAACATGACGCCGATTCGTTCGACTCGGCAGGGGATTGTCGATACATGCGGAACGGGTGGCGTCGGCTCCAACATCTTCAACGTCAGCACCGCGGCCGCCATTGTGACGGCGGCGGCTGGTGTGCCGGTGGCCAAGCATGGAAACCGCAGCGCTACGAGCAAGAGCGGCTCAGCGGATGTTTTGCAATCGCTGGGTGTCAACATCGCGGCCCCTGTCGAAACCGTCGAGCGCTGCCTCGAAGAGCTGGGCCTATGCTTTTGCTTTGCTCCGTCCCTTCACCCGGCGATGAAGCACGTCGCCGCCGTCCGCAAGCAGCTCGGCACGGCGACCATTTTCAATCTCCTCGGGCCTCTCTGCAATCCTGCCCGGGCGAGTTACCAGGTTTTGGGTGTCGGCAAACCGGAACTTCAGGGAATGATGGCTGAAGTGCTGTTGCGGCTGGGGACGGAGCGAGCCGTAGTCGTTGGAGGGGACGGAATGGGAGAAGTAACCGTCACGGGGCCGACGGAGGTTCGAGAGGTGACGCCCTCCGGTATTCGGACTTTTACCTGGCAGGCGGCGGACTTTGGCCTTAGCTTCGCGGGAAAAGAATCCCTGGTCGTCGATGGCCCCCAGGCCAGCGCGGCCATCATTCGAGACGTGCTCGCCGGCCAACAAGGTCCACCGCGCGACATGGTCCTCATCAATGCCGCAGCGGCATTGTGGGTTGCCGGTTTCGCCGCATCGCCGCGTGATTGTGCGCTGCGAGCAGCGGAGGCGATCGATACACGCGCCGCCCAAGGGTTGCTCGCCGAGCTAGCTCGGGAAAGCAATCGATGAAGACTCCGCTGTGACGGGGCCTCGTGAGCCTCGTTTCTACGGTCCCAGTACTAAGTAGGGCTTGATGGCCGGCCAGAGACTATTGATCGCCCATTGAGGAATCGCGTAGAGGGAGCACGCCGTTATGGAAAGGAAGGCAAACCATACGAGCGCATCGGACCAGCGCGACGGTGCCAGTCGCTGATCCGTGCGGTAGTAGCGGAGGTAGAGCGCCGCGCCGGAAATGATGGGCAGTGTCGCGGCCTGGAAGAAGCCGCCGATGATGACCATCATCTTGGGATCGCCCCACATCAGGTACAGCACCAGCCCGATGATCGGTAAGGAGATGCTGAACCGCCGAATCCACTGCTTTCTCAACTCCGGACGGCCGGCGTAGTTGACGGCCTTCGTGAGCCCCACAAAGTCGGCCAGCAATCGTCCATTTCCAGCCGACGAAACGTACAGGGTTTTGAACAGCACCGCCCAAGCGCCGATGAGGAAGAACAGTTGCGTCCATTTGCCGAAGGCGGGGACATACATCATTGACAAGGTCTCGATCATCTTAGATTTCTCCGGATGCAATCCCTGGCGGTGCAGAACGGTGGCACCGAGGATGTAGAACGCCACAGTGGCCACCGTGAAGACGATCATGCTGACCCAGGCATCCAGAACCATCACCCGCATCCAGCCGCGAGCCCGCTTGGCCCAAGCCGGATCGTCCGATTGAGGGCCTGTGAAGCGGGCGTAACCTTTTTCCAGGCACCAGTAGGGATAGGCAAAGAGCTCGCTGGCCCCGACTCCGGTGATGCCGAACGTGCTGAAGGCCGCGGAAATCGCCAGGCCGCTCAGGCCCAGGATTTTTAGCGAAAACCCGTCTTGCAAGTCCGACATCCGGAACGGAAATCCGGTCGACGGCAGGAGGGCGACGCAGATCACCGTGACCAGCGTAACACCAGCGACAAGAATCGTGGTAATCAGTTCAATCCGCTTGTAGCCGCCCCAGAGGAGCAAGAGGACCGCCGAGAAGGCCGTCAAAATGGCCCAGGGGTGTTCGGGACGATTGCGAATGGCAGCGGCGAGCGACGGCAACATGCCAGTGAGTGAATCGGCCAGCCACACCGAGACGCCCGGAAACGCCAGGTTCAGCGCCTGGCCCACACCCCCCGCCATCGCGCCCAATTGAAAAATGGTGGCCAGCATCATGATCAGCCACCACCAGCCGATCCAGTGAGTCCCCAGGCGCGGTCCGGGCAACGAGTCGAGTGCGGTCAGGGTCGGTTTTCCGGACGAAATTGCATATCGGCCAAGTTCGATCTGCACGAAGACCTTGATGACGCAGCTAAACAAGATCAGCCACAAAAAGACGAAGCCGTAGTCCGCGCCCAGGCCGGTCGTCAGGAGCAACTCGCCCGATCCGACAATGCTTCCCGCCAGGATGATCCCTGGGCCAATCTTCGTCAGCGCTTTCCATAGACTGTCCGGCGGTGCCTGAATGGTCTTGTCAGAAACTAAATAGGCATCGTCATGTGTGTTTTCGGCCATGGCGAGCATCTTAGAGGAATCGCTGCGCCAGCGAAACTGTGGCTACGTTCCGGAATCCCTGACTTTCATGATCTTTCTAATGCGATTCAACGGGATTCTCCGGTCGGTTACTCGTCACGCCCGACCAACATGGACCGCATGACCTCATGCAGTCCATGGAGTTTGCCCCAAGAAACAACCCCGGCTTGAGCAAAAGGTCGAAACCTCCTGCCCAAGCCGTAGGGGTGTGCCGGTCAGGCGGAGACCGGCGACACTGCGGTGTCCGCATTGGTCCTGACTAACTAAAGATGTACCCTTCTTCGCCATGCTGGGTCACATCAAGTCCCTGCTGCTCTTCGTCCTCGGTGACGCGGAGGCCCATGGTGGCGTCGAGAACCTTGAGTAGCACAAACGTGACGACAATCGCCAGAACCCAAGTGATTCCGACCGCGGCAAGTTGCCCGATCAGGAGTTCGATCCGGCCATCGACCAGGCCCACTGCCTTACCGTCGCTGACCAGCGCGGTATCGCAAACGTGCACCGTGGCGAACACGCCCGTCAGAATGGCTCCCAAGGTTCCGCCCACGCCGTGGACACCAAAAACGTCCAGTGCATCGTCGTATCCGAAGGCAGCCTTGAGCTTTGTGCAGGCTAGGAAGCAAACCACACCCGCGGCCACACCCATCACCAGAGCGGGCATCGGCTGGACAAAGCCCGAGGCGGGAGTGATGCAAACGAGCCCAGCCACTAGCCCGGACGCGGCACCAAGTACCGATGGCTTGCCGCGAGTGACCCATTCCATGCCCGCCCAAGCCAGAGCCCCGGCTGCTGCGGCAAAGTGGGTGACGCAGAAGGCGCTGGACGCGAGACCATCCGAGGCCAATTCGCTGCCGGCATTGAAGCCAAACCAACCGACCCACAGCATGGCGGCTCCCAGGACCGTGTACGTCAAGTTATGGGGGGGCATGTTAATTTTGCCGTAGCCCACTCGCTTGCCAATCAGCAAGGCGCAGATCAGGGCAGAGACGCCCGAGCTAATATGCACGACCGTGCCTCCGGCAAAATCGAGCGCTCCACCGGCAATTCCATTGCCGGTAGCACCATCTTTCACATAACCCAGCAAGCCTGCATCCCAGACCCAGTGGCAGAGAGGGCAATAAACGATAGTCCCCCACAGGATCGTGAACACAACCATCGTGCTGAACTTCATCCGCTCGGCAAAAGCCCCCACAATCAGAGCGGGAGTAATGATAAAGAACATGCCTTGGAACAGCATGTGGGTGAGCATCGGGATACGCCACGCAAAGTCGGCGTTGAACATCGGGGTATCGACCGTGTTCGTCGTGGCATTGAATTGGCGTTGTACGCCGTTCATGAAGAGATATTCGCCATTTCCGATGTAGGGGTTAGAACCGCCGAAGGCAAGCGAATATCCATAAACGGCCCAGATCACGGTCATCAGACCCATTAAGAAAACGCACTGCATCAGCACGCTAAGCACGTTCTTCTTTCGCACCAGACCGCCGTAAAACATCGCTAAGCCAGGCGCTGTCATGAACAGCACCAAGGCCGAGGAGGTGAGCATCCAGGCGTTGTGGCCAGCCAGGGCGGCGTCGTCCGCCAGGACTTTGACATCGGCGATCGTTGGAGCTGCCTTTTCCGGTGTGGGTGCTGCGACAGCCGCACCTTCGACCGGCGCTGCTTCCGCAGCCTTAGTCTCCTCCTTGTTCTCCTGGGCACGAGTTGGTTGCCAACTCATGCTAAAGACTAGAGCCATTGCCAAAAATGTCAGAGCGCAACACCACTTTGCCGGTCTACTGATTTTCATCTCAATTCCGCCTTGTTGAGGACCACGTGGACGCAAACCGGCGAAGCCAATGCACCGCCGGCTGACCGGCAATTAGGCCGCAGGCCCAACCGAGGGTCAGTTCTCGACCGAGTCGATAGCAACGATTGTGCCGCTGGGCCAAAGAACGCCCTAAGCAAGTGAGATTTGGCCTTTAAGGCAGGAAAGCCCCCCAAACGATGACTTTGCAGCGGAGACGGCTTCTTACCGCGGCTGGGATTTCAAGCCGCCGATGCCTCAATTTGTCGCAAGCCTGACGGGAGTTTCGGCAAAGCTTTGCGCAATCGACATGACTACTTTAGCGTTGTGATCCACACAAACGGCTTGTCGGCTTCGTCCAGCCGGACTTCGGTCTTGCATTTGACCTGGGTGAGCAGCTTGTCGAGGATGCGGGCGTAGCTGAGGCTGGCCTTGGGGAGGCTGATCTTCGCCTTCAGATCCACTCGCTGGCGGGCCAGCGAATTCTGATCGATCAGAAACGGCGCATTCACCCTCTTTTGAATCACTGCCAGCGATTCATCGAGCGGCGTGTCGGTAATCTCTGCATTGAGCGTCTTGAACAGGTCCGGCAGCAAGTGCCCCTTTCCCTTGTCCGATGGCCAGCCGACCGGCCACGATTTTTCCACTTTGCGGCTATCGGTTATTTTGAGGTCAATGGCGTCCCCTCTTCCTTTCACCGGCACAAAGACCAGCCCCGCCGGCCGCAGCACTGCCGCCAGAGAGGTGCCGCTGGAAACTCCCAAGAGCTGATCCGGAAAGGGCTCGGCAGAATCGAGGGCCAGATCCGCACCGGAATCAAGCGTCACCTGGAGCGAGAGTTTGCCGGTAAGCTTTTCCACGATGTCACGGGGCTTTCCCCCCGCCGTCGAAAAATCGACCGGTCCTGACAGGGCCTCGTGCACAGCCGCCAATTGCTTGGGGAGCAGGCCGAACGCACCCGGCACGGCAGAAAGACCCTCTTCTCCTCCTTGCTTGAGCTTGTCCATCCATTTGCCGATGGCCACTCGGTCCCCCAGCTTGAACTTGGCCCCCTTGAGAATCAGGTTGCCACCAGGCGCGAGCAGCCCTTTCACTCGATAGACGGGGGATTTCTCACTTCCTTCCATGATGATTTCCGGAACGTCGTCCTCGGTCCCGGCCCGAATCTTCACCCCTTCCAAGTCGAGCTTCTGCAACATCGCCAACCAGTCGCGAGTCTGCTCGAACGGAAACGAGCCGACGGTCACGAGCTCCAAATCGACACGGCCATCGGCAGCGAAAACGATGTTGCCAAGCGAGGACAAAAGTAGAATGAGTGCCAGCGGTAAAGCGCGGGGGGAAAACATTTGCCTTCTCCAGTGGGAACAGCCTTGTCGCCCAATTATAGCCCGGTTTTCCCAGTCGGACCGGCGGACTAGGCTGTGGGGATGGAACTTTCCGCCACCACGTTCGGCTATTGCACCAACGTCCATGCCAACGCCAGCCTGGAAAAGACGCGGGCGAACCTGGAAAAGCATGCCCTGGGAGTCAAGCGGCGGATCAGCCCCCATGCGCCGATGGGGATTGGCCTCTGGCTCTCCGCGAATGCCGCCCTGGAACTGGTTTCATCGGGACAAGTTCCCCAATTCGCCGCCTGGCTCCGCGAAATCGGCCTGGTCCCGTTTACCATGAACGGCTTTCCCTACGGCGACTTTCATGAGCCGGTGGTGAAGCACAAGGTCTACCGACCGACGTGGTACGAGCCGGCCCGGCTGGAGTACACATTGCAACTGGCGGAGATTCTGGACCAGCTCTTGCCGTCGGGAGTGGAAGGGAGCATCTCCACTCTTCCCATTGCCTGGCCCGTAAAACTGGGAGAGCCGCTCGAATCCGCTCGTCTGGAGTCGGCAGCGGCAAACTTGCGAAAGGTGGCCAGCGGGCTGGCAGAGCTCGAAGCTCGCACTGGCCGTCTCATTTACGTCTGCATCGAGCCCGAGCCGGGCTGCGTGCTGGACACAGCCGGCGACATCGTGGCGCTCTTTCAGGATTACTTACTGCGGGGCGGCGACGAGAGCCAGGTCCGGCGGCACCTGCGAATCTGTCACGACATTTGCCACTCGGCGGTGATGTTCGAAGATCAGGCCGGCGCGATTCACGACTACGAAGCTGCCGGCATCGAAATTGGCAAGGTGCAAGTCTCGTCCGCGGTCGGCGTCGACTTTGAATCGCTTCCCGCCGCCGATCGCCAAAGTGCGCTGGAATTGTTGCAATCCAAATTCGTCGAACCCCGCTACTTGCATCAGACCAGCGTCCGGGCCGGTGACCAAACCACGCTCTACGAAGACCTCCCTCTCGCCATTGCCGAGGCTAAGCCGATCGGCCAATGGCGGACCCACTTTCACGTTCCGATCTACTGGGAGGGGATCGACCCGTTGCAAACTTTCCGCGACCAAATTCAGCCCTGCATCCAGGCCGTTCTCGACCATTCGAACTGCCGCCATTTCGAGGTCGAAACTTATGCCTGGGGAGTTCTGCCGCCGGAGCTGCAACACGCGGAGCTGGCCGAAGGGATCGCCCGGGAAATGGAGTGGTTCAAGAATCTCTGCGCGACACAAGCCTGACGCGCCAGCGAAGGAGACGGTCTTCTTCTTGACGAGTTCGTAGGGTGCATGAGGAACACGAAATGCACGCGTAATCCGCACTGAAGTCAGCGGGAATCACGCGTGCATTTCGCTGGCGCTCATGCACCCTACTTCTAATTCAAATCCGGACTGTAGCCAGGCGCTCCCTGATCAGCGGCCAGGTCGGAGCCGGTGGCAAAGAAGGCGTCAGCTGCGGCGCCGCCCCAAAGAGTGTCGACAAAGTCGTCGTCACCGGCGGAGCCAAAGCCACCGAGGCTGGCGAGCGTCGGTGTCGGTCCCCACAGGGCCATCAGGGCCGCCAGGGCCAGGTCGGCCGCGTCTCCCCTGGCCAGGCTGTTGCTGCCGGCACCATTCGATTCGTCGCCGACCACCACATCCGAGCCATCCTCGCCGTTGACAATGTCCTGGCCGCCACCACCGATGAGGATGTCGTTGCCCGACCGTCCGTAGAGAGCGTCGTTGCCGGCGCCACCGGCTACAAAGTCGTTCCCTTCGCTGCCGCTGGCCACATCCACTCCGCTGCCGCCGTAGATGCGGTCGTCGCCGGACTGGCCGTCGAGCTGATCACCACCCTGCCCGCCGTTGATGTAGTCCGCGCCGGCACCCGTGTTGATGATGTCGTTGCCACCCTGGCCATAGGTCGTGTCGTTGCCGCCGTAGGTGTTGATCTGGTCGTTTCCGGTGCCGGCCTGGGAAGCAACCGCCGGGTCATCCGTGGCCGGGTTGAAGTCGTCACCCCAGATCTCGTCATTCCCGCCGACCGCCGCTCCGTTGAGCCGGTCGTTCCCCGCGCCACCCACGATCAGGTCGTTCCCGTATCCACCGGTGAGGATGTCGTCCCCCAACTCGCAGAAGACGGCGGCGTTGAGGCGGGTGTTGTACATCGTGATGGTGTCGTTTCCGCCGCGGCCGTAGACGAAGATCCGCGAGGGAGTAGCCCCACCCGTGGTGTACGGCCCATAGTTGCCGCCCGTCGTCGGATAGAAAATGTTGCCGATGCGAATCCGGAAGACGGGATTCACCTGGGCGGCGCTCATGAACTGGATGTAGTCGGCGTTGTCGGTGGCGCGGACAAAGAAGTCGCCGATGGCCGTGTTGGTCAGCACACCGCCGTCGTACAGGTCAATGTCCTCGATGCCGTTGTAGCGGAAGCTCACGGTGTTGGCTGCGTCCGCATAACCGCCGTTGGTGTCCACGATCACGACCGGATTGACCGTCGCGCCGCTGTCGGTGGTGGTCAGGTCCAGGAACAGACGATCCGGGCTGGTCAGCACGGGATCGGTTCCGGGATTGACCGGACCGGTCGTTTTGGCGTTGGCATCGCCATTGATGATGATCTGCGTCTGGCCCGTGGCGAGGACCGGGCGGATGTGATCCGCCGCGGCTGCACCGCCGAAGTTGTCCCCACCGGCGTCGCCGAAGAGGCGGACGAAATCGAGCGAGGCGTTCGTGAGGCTGTCGGCGACGTGCAGGAACATGTTATCGACCCCGCCGCTGCCGCGGACATTTACCGAGACCAGGCCATTGAAGCTGGTGGGACTGGCGACCGCGCCGCCGAGAGTGGTAGTGAGTATGTCCCCCGCGCTGGTGGCGGTGACATCCAGGATGGCGATGTTGCTGTAGGTGTAGTCCGTGCCAGGGGAGCCGCCGAGCCCTTCCACCGTGGTGTGGGTGACGGTGGCCGTGTCGCCCGAGACATCCAGCGAGTCGTTCAGCAAGAGGATGTTCCCTCCGCCGAATCCATCCACGGTGACCGCGGCCGTGATGCCGTCGAGGGCCGTCGCGGTGGGACCGGTGACTTGGAAGACATCGCTGTCTGCGGCACCATTCATCGACGCGCCACCGGGAGCGGCCAAAGCACCAAAGATGTTGGCGAAGGCCCCCGCCCCGGGGTCGGCGTTACCAGCGTCGATGTTGATCGTAGCCGTGGTCGCCGCGCTGATGGAAGCGGTATTGGTGAGGATGAAGTCGTCCCCCGCGTTAAACGTCAAAGAGGCAGTCGTATCGGTGACGGCGACTCCGGGGAGAATCAGCAGGTGGTCTCCCGCCCCGGCGGAGTCGGTCGCCGTGTAGGTCATGCCGCCGCTGGTCGTGGCGCTGGCCGCGATGGTGAGCGGGCTGTTAGCCGTGATCAGGCCGTTTCCACCCATACCGCTGACCGACGTGGGACCACTCAGATCGTCCAGCGTCAATCCACCGGCCATGTCAGTGACAAAGATGCCGCCGGACGTGTTGTTGCTGACATCCAGCCTCATGGCATCCAATTCAATCGTCGGCCCGCTGCCGGCAGCTCCGACCCCCGTCGCCGCCGACAGGATCACGCCGCCGCCGTTGGCGTTAATGTCGAGCGCCGCGCCGCCATCGGCATCGGTGATTGCGCCCGACGACGTTGTAACCATCACGGCGCTATTCGTGGCGTTCCCAGTCTGCACGTGCGAAAGCTGGATGTTTCCATCGGCACCCAGTGTCATTAAGCCCGTGCCGCTAGTGGCCGATGTGCCGTCGGCCATCGTAATGACGCCGTTAGCAGTGGCAGTGGACGCTTCATAGTCGATCGCGCCGGAATTGGCGGCAAAAACGGTCCCCACATTGTGCAGGATATTCGCAGCTGCACTCAGCGAAATGTTGCCGCTACCACCGAAAGAGACCACGTTGGCATTGAGAATCAGGTCCGAAGGCGCACCGCCGCTCGCCCCAACCAAAGCAAGTCCGGTCACGTGTCCAAATCCCGAGGGGCCAACGAAGGTGCTGGCTCCCGTCGTTGTATTGATGCGATAGACATCGGCGTCGCCACCGGCGTAGAGTTGGCCATCCGGGCCGAATTCCAAACTGCCTGCGCGGAAGCCGGTGTTTCCAACAACAGTCGCTGCACCTGTGATCAGGTTAATGGTATAGAGGTTCGCCGGCCCTGGGCCTCCGGCAATGCCGTACATGATGCCAGCGGCCGCATCGTAGGCGAGTCCCGAGATCGGCCCCACTCCCGTGGGTCCCACAAGAGTGGAAGTCCCCGCGAAGGGATTGAGGATGCGTAGTTGCGATGGCGATGCTCCGCCTCCGGCAAAGATAACTGTGCCATACAATGTTCCGCCAACCCATTCGAGGCCGGTGTAGGAACCGCCATTGGGAATGGGACCGCCGATTACGCCACCGGTAAGGGGGTTAAACTCTTGTCCCTGGAAGGCTCCATCGGGAAATTGCGAAAAGGCCCTTCCAGACAGCGGATCGTACTCGATTTCCGTCGATCCCGATGGCAAAACGCCAACGAATGTCCCGGTACCAGTAGCGAGGTTGACCGTGAAGTAGTTTCCGGATCGGTCGCTACCATAAAGTATCTCACCGCCGGTCGGCCCAATCAAGGCAAGTCCGGTCACGGTCCCAAATCCCGCGGGGCCAACGAAGGTGCTGGCACCTGTTGTTGTATTGATGCGATAGACATCGCCGCCGCCGCCGGCATAAAGCTGGCCATCCGGGCCGAATTCCAAACTGCCTGCCCGGAAGCCGGTGTTTCCGACCAGGGTCGCCGCACCGGAGGAGAGGTTGATGGTATAGAGATTCGCCGGCGCTGAACCTCCGGCGATGCCGTACATGATGCCGGCGGCCGCATCGTAGGCGAGTCCCGAGATTGGCCCCACTCCCGTGAGTCCCACCAGGGTGGAAGTGCCTGCGAAAGGATTGAGGACACGTAATTCAGACGGCGAGGCTGGACCTGCAAAGATCACCGTTCCATAGAGCGTTCCTCCAACCCATTCGAGTCCCGTGTAAGAACCGCCATTGGGAACTGGCCCATTGCTACCGAAACCGGCACCTGTACTGGGGTCGAATTCCTGGCCCTGGAAAGCTCCGTCGGGAAATTGGGAAAATGCCCGTCCCGAAAGCGGATCGTATTCTATTTCCGTCGATCCAGACGGCAGGGCGCCAACAAATGTCCCAGCGCCGGTGGCAAGGTTGACCGTGAAGTAGTTTCCGGATCGGTCGCTACCATAAAGGGTGTCAGCCGAGCTTCCGGAAGCGGAGGTAAGGGTTACCGTGCCGCCACCTGAATTGACGACATCTTCATTGACCGTCAGGTCGCCTCTGGCAACCAGGTTGATGTTTCCACCTGTCGCGGAGACCCCAAAAACGCCACTAATGTTGCCGATGGCCAGATCGTCGGATTCTTCAATATCCACGCCTCCTGTTCCGCCGCCGCCTTCCACGCTCGTGACGGTGGTGTCGAGATGGACCCCTGCACCGCCGATGGCAACGAGATTGAGCGCCACGATTTCAATCGGCACAACTCCCGCGCCGAAATCGCTAATCGAGCCCGTGCCGGTCAGAAACGCGCTGCCGGTTGTTTGCAACCCGCCACCAGTGAAGTTGATGGTCTGAATCGCGCCGCCGATGCCGACGTTTCCAGACCCTGCTCCCAGGTTGATCATCGAAGTGGGGAAGTTGACCGTGTCGCCACCGGCCCCATTGATGAAGAGGTCGGCGCTGAACGGGCCGCCCCCCCCTTCCAGCGAATCGAGGCTGTTGAAATTGAATGTGTCGCCGCCATTCAGGTTGATGGTCAGCGACCCGGTCGGATTGACGAAGGCCACCGACTCAGCCAGCGTGGAACTGATCGTGGAAACCATATCCGCTGCCCCGCCCGAATTGGCCAGTGTGACCGTCTCTGGCCCGCCGGTGAACGTGAGGACGCGATTCACCACATTCAGGTTATCCGTGATCGGCTCCAGGCCGGTGTAAACCACCGGGTATCCATCGATGGTCACGTTGCCGTCGGATGGGCTGAGGAAAGTATGCGTAATATCCGTGAAGACCCCCGAGCCGCTGAGGACGAGGGCATCCCCCGGCGGGCCGCTGGTCGGATCGCCGCCACTATAGAAAATCGGCTTGGCGGTGGTTGTCACCGAGGAGTCGACGGTCAGTAGGTCGTTTCCGCCGAGAGTGTTGACCTGAATGTTGGAGCTGATGGAGGAGATGGGCGTGCTTACGGTATGGGGATCCACCAAGGTGCTGCCGGCAAGGGCTGCCAAAGGGTTGACGGGGTCATGCACCAGGATGTTCCCTCCTACCCTGCTGAGGAGCAGCAGGTCGTTGGTATCGCCCCCCGCGGTATCCGTAATGACCAGATTACTGGAGCCATCCAAGCCCACCGTGGTGGTGGGGGCGGGCGGGGCGGGGAAGTCCTTGGCAATCCAGGGTTCAATTCCGGTCGAGCCATCGTCCGCGGAGAAGTAAAGAGCAGAGCCAACGGCAGTCAGGCTATCTGGAAAGGACGAAGCACTGCCCGCAGCAATCTCTCGCACCAGTGTGGGGGTGGAGCCGTTCAGGTACCAAAGCTCTCGGCCGTTGATTCCTGCTTTTGTCCCCGCGAAATAGAGTGTTCCCGCGACATTCGTGAGCTGATCGGGGCTCATGCCGATGGTCAGCGGCAGCGAGGTGATGGTCGTGCCGTCGCTAGTGTAGATGCCATTTACACCGGCCGAAGTGCCAACGAAATAGAGCAGGCTGCCAATGCTGGCGAAGGAGGAAGTGCTGGGAACGGTGACCCCGATTGGGTCCGAAACGAGTTGAGTTCCGCCCGAATGGGTGCGCCAAAGTTTTGTCGAGGTTCCGTTGAATGCTTTGAAGAATAGATTGGTGCCGGCGACGGTGAATTTGGATGGGTCAGAAGAAGCCGAGCCCGGGTTGATATCCATCACGATATCCACCGAAGTGGGCCCGGTAACTTTGAATAGTTCCTGCCCGGTCGTCGGGGAGCCGCGAGAACCGGAAAAATAAGGTGTCCCGCCAAAGTCCACCAGGCGCTGCGGCAAATAGCTTCCGGTGCCGCTGGTAATGCTCAGGACTTGGACGCTGACGCCGTCATAAACGTAGATTCGCGAGAACGATGGCGGAGCGGTCGGCGTCGCCGCAAAGTAGAGCTTGCCACCCGATACCAGCATCTCAGAGGGGTTGAGCCCAGCCGTCCCCGCAACCAGACTGGCGGCTGCGATACCATCGGTATGCCACAGTCCTTTTCCGGTCCCATTATCGGCGACAAAATAGATCTCACCATTGAAGCTGATCAGGCTCTCGGGGAGCGAAGTGCTGCTGCCGGCCCGAACGTCAAATACTTGCGGGGCGCTGACACCATCCGTGCCCCAGACTTCTTTCCCGGTTGCGGGAGTGGTGGCAGCGAAGAACAATCGGTTGTTGGCCACCGTCAGCAGCGTTGGCAAAGAACTGAGAGTGGGGTGCAAATCCGCAAAAAGACTGGCCGCCGATCCATCGCTTCGCCACAGTTCCACTCCCGACGTGCCGTCATCTGCACTAAAGTAAGTATTGCTGCCAAGCGCCATAAAGCCGCTGGGTCCGGAATCACCACCCGCCATGATGTCCTGGATCAGAGCTGCATCGATGGCGAGCACACGGCGCTCTTCAAGTCGCTCAAAGAAGAGTCGGCGACGACGCTTGGGAGAGATTCTTTGGAAAAAAGAATGGGGCCCTGTCGCGCGGGGTCGGTGCACCATGGCGTCCTCGGTATGTAAATATCTTCGCTGGGTTCGCCTTCTAGAAAAACGCGTAAAATCCATGCCGACTATAGTGTTTTGATCTTGGTGATTCAACTACTTGGCTTGAAATAGTGACAAAAACGGAGTTTCCATGCTGATTCACGCCGTTGACCACCCCGAACTTCCTCCGCTGGAAATGCCTGCTCGCTTCAAAATGGAGATTGTTTATTTCATGACTCCCGCGGGAGAGGGCGGGGCACCTCAACTGGGGCCCAACGAATACTGGATCTGCAGAGACGAAGCCATCCAGTGGCTCGAAGACCTGGTGGTCTATGTCGTTTCGCCGCTGGATGCCCGCGCCAAGGCAGAAATCGAGCTCACCGACGAGCACGAAGCCTGGCTGACCTGGATGGTGGAAAATAAGGTGCAGCACGTGCGACTTACCCTATGAGCTGCTATCTCAATCCAATCTGAGTCAATGAGAAGTGCTTTAACTGCTTATCTGAACGACGTTTACGGTACGACAGGTCTGACAACCCCAATTCTGAACGTTGGAGCAAGATTTCCCCTCTTAGAGCGAAAACCCTTTAAGCGCAACAAGTGGGTGCGCGGTCGATTGGCCTTTGGGCGGACTGCCCAAACGCCTGTCCTCGTTTTGTCAGACGGATTCTGAAAAACCGGGGGGAGGAGAAACTGGACAAATGAATGACCGTGCCGGTACGTTAGAATTAGAAGAGTGTCATGGCGGCGTTGCCGTGACGGAGGGTTCCCCTGCTCGCGTGGGCGGTGCCATGAAGTTCCAATTCACCAGTGGGTCGCGCCCTCTCGAGGGGTACACCATCAAGCGGGGTATCGGCAAGGGTGGCTTTGGCGAGGTCTATTTCGCCGCCAGCGACGCCGGCAAGGAAGTCGCCCTCAAGCACGTCGAGCGGAACCTCGAAGTCGAACTCCGCGGGGTCAGCCAGTGCCTGAACCTCAAGCACACCAATCTCATCGATCTCTTCGACATCCGCTATGACGACCAGGGGGAAGCCTGGGTCGTGATGGAATACATCGCCGGGGCCAGCCTCAAGGACGTCATCGACCGCAACCCCAATGGCCTGCCGAAGGAAGAAGTCGACTCCTGGTTCCGCGGCATTGCGGCGGGAACGGCCTATCTGCATGACCACGGGATCGTGCACCGCGACCTGAAGCCTGGAAATATTTTTGAGGACGAAGGCTGCATCAAGATCGGCGACTACGGACTCTCTAAGTTCATTTCCTGCTCGCGGCGGAGCGGCCAAACCGAAAGTGTCGGCACGTTTCACTACATGGCTCCTGAAATCGGCAAGGGGGCCTACGGCAAAGAGATTGATATCTACGCACTGGGCATCGTGCTCTACGAGATGGTCACCGGCCGCGTCCCCTTCGAAGGGGAAAGCAGCCAGGAAATCATCATGAAACATCTGACCGCGGACCCCGACCTTTCCACCGTCCCGCAGCCGTATCGCGCCATTATCGAGCGGGCGATGCGTAAGGATCCGGAAAAGCGGTTCAAGAATGTGGCCGAAATGGTTTCCATTTTGGACTCGTCCAAACTTAATGGCGCGAAACCGCAAGCGGGAGTCATTAACATTCCTGTTCCCGTGACACCCCAGGCGAGCAAGCTTGCCGGGAACGGATCGCCCGAGCGCATCGTGGAAGCCAAGGTGACCATTGTCAAGGAATCGCCGCACTATATCGGCGATGACGAAAGGGAAATGGCCTTCGGTCCCGTCAAAAAGAACACGAACAAAACACAGGTTCCCCCCGTCAGGCACGGTGCGAATGGCCGCGGGCCGGGGCACGTTTCCATGCCAGCTCCCGGTTACGTACCCGGTAGTTATGGAGCGTTGCCCGTCGTTCCGCGGGCTGAAGAGCCAATCGCCAGCGCGCTTAAACGGGGGATGACCAGCTTTGGCCAATGGTGGAATTCCGGCGGAACGCCGCTGAAGATTCTGCTGATTGTGGGCTTTGTGGTGGCCCTGATTGCCGCTCCTTGGATCGTTCCGGCCGCTTTGGTTTTGGCGCTGACGTATGTCGTTTATCTTGGCATCTGGCTGGTCGTGCAGGCGATGCGGGGCAGTTCCTCGGCCGAAACTTTTCCCATCGAAGGTCGGTACGTCACCTGGGAACAGCAATACCGCAGCGTCTTGCGGATGAAGACCATGGGTGACCGCGTTGGCGAGCTCGCCGGCTCGATGCTGGCCTCTGCCGCTATTGCCGCGGTGCTGACGCTGGTGATGAGCGCGATCGCCGGCGGCAGGTGGATCAGCGGTTCGGCGAACGACATTTCCGGTCCGGCTTGGCTGTGGCTGGTGACGACCGTCGGCTCGTGGACGCTGCTCACCGCCGGCAAGTTCTGGGAACATTCCACCGGTGAGCCGACCAAGCGACGGTTTGTGCTCTTGGTTGTCGGCATTGGTTTGGGCGCGGCGGCTTTTGCGGCTGACCGTTTCCTGATGGTCAATTTGCTGGGCGATCCGTCAATCCAGATTGATTCGGATAATCCGATTTCTCGCAACATGGTGGACGGCAGCGGCGCGCCGCTGTTCTCCTGCTTTGCAGCATTTTTCGGTGGTCTGTTTGTGACAATGGGGTGGTGGAAGCAGACCGATCCACTCCGCTCTTCGCGCCTGCGGATTGCTCCCATTGTCCTGTCCGTGCTGGCCGGTTTGATTTTTAGCATGTTTTTCAAGCTCCCGATTCCGTGGGGCCTCGTCACGGCGGGAGCGATTTCCACAACGGTCCAACTCGCCTCTCCCTGGCTCAAGCCGCAGGACCGCCTGGCGATTCGGCAGCGGGTAACGCAGGGAAGGGTTTAGATAGTGGGGTAGGCATCCAGCCTGCCTATCGATAGAGAGTTTCGGGCAGGCGGAAGCCTGCCCCACGAGTAAAGGTGAACTATGACTACAATCCTGATCACAATAGCGATTACGCTCCTGACCGCTGCCGCACTGGCGGCGCTGCCGCTGCTTCGGCTCAGGCAGGCAAAAGTTGCTTTGCAAGGGACGCTCGGAACCCTTTGCGTGGCAACCGGCTGCGGGGCGTTTTTCGCGCTCTGTAGCGCAGCCAGCGTGCTTGGTGCCGATTCGGGTGCCAAAGAAGCCGCCAAGAATCTCGCAGCGGCTCCCCCGGCTGGCGATCCGTCTCCTGCCACAACTGCGCTGAAGGGTTCGTCCGCTGATGAATCCACGTTCTTCGCCAAACTTCCCGAAGGCCAGCTACATACCGCGCCTCAGGTTACCCCAGACAGCGTGGTGATTCCGGTGGGTCGCCCTGAATGGGTCGGGCGTAATATCATGGTCGGCTCGGAGCATGCCATTGCGGTCTGCTCCGGCCCGTATTCGACCGAGGCGGAGGCCGACCGGGAGCTGGCAATCGTCATCAAAGCGAAAACGGACGAATACATTGGCGAACAGCTCGGCAGCACATTGGCCCCGCGGCTCATTCGGTATGACGTTCAGGAAATACGCCGGCCCAGAAACGAGGGAGGTTTAGGATTGCTCAAGCCTGAGAATAATTACCGCGAGCAGATTAGCGTTTCCATTGGTCCCATGCACCAGGTGCATGCCCTGCTGCAATTTGACTCAGATTTCCGGGACAAGATTCATCGGCAGTGGCGAGACCTGACCGCTTATTATCGCCTAATGCAGACAGGGCTGGTGGCTGGCGGGGCTCTCCTTTTCCTTGGCACGGTCTTCAGCTACTTTCGGCTCGACACGGCGACTCGCGGCTATTACACGGGACGCTTGCAGTTCATGACCGCGGCAGCGATACTGGCAATTGTCGGCTCCGGCGCCGTCCTCGCCAGGTGGATTTACTGGTTGTAAGCAAGCGAGGAGGCCGGACGACGAACCGCCTTCTCTCGGCTTTCGCCATGTCTACAACTTCGGATGCCGACTCTCTGCTCATCGAGCGGATACGCTGCGGCGATGACGACGGCTGGACCGACCTGATTGCCCGTTATGAGGGACGCTTGCTGGCCTTTGTCGAAAGTCGACTCGGCCGCCGCGCCCCCAGCGAAGATATCGTGCAGGAGGCCTTCCTGGGGTTCCTCAACAGCCTGCCAAACTACGACGGCAAACGACCTTTGGAGAGCTACTTGTTTTCGATCTGCGCTTATAAATTGACCGACCATTTGCGGCGCGAGGGCCGCCGCCCAGCGGTGCCGCTTTCCGCCGGGGCGGACTCGACCGGTTCTTGGGAAGTGGCCGGCTCGGCCCGCGTTGCCAGCAGCATCGCCCGCAGTGGCGAGCGGAAGAACCTGGAAGAGAAAGCGATTACCGAAGCCCTCCGCGACCAGATCAACCGCTGGCGAGAAAAGTGCGAATGGACCAAGCTGCAATGTGCCGAGCTGCTCTTCGTCCGCGGCTGGGCGAACAAGGACGCGGCGGAGGACCTCGGAATCACCGAGCAGCAGGTCGCCAATTATAAATTTGATTTCATCGCCCGGCTGCGGAGCCTGGTGAAGAACCAGGAATTGTCGGCTGAGGTGTTTCCAGAGTTGTATGAAGACTCCTAAGTGGGGTAGGCTTCCAGCCTGCCCAGAAAACTGAATTGATTAGCAACGTATTCCGACGCCGGGAAGGCTAGAAGCCTACCCCACAAAGCATGACCCGTCGCATCACCCAATCCGAACTCGAATCCTACCTGGAAGAGGCGCTCCCTCCCGAGGAGATGGCCGCCATCGAGCAGGAGCTGCGCGCTCGTCCCGAGCTTCTGACGCGGCTTTCCGCTATTAACGGCCGGCGCGACGCGGGAGTCCACAGTGTTGGCGAAATCTGGCGGCGGACGCGCCTCAGTTGCCCCAGCCGCGAGCATCTTGGCAGCTTTCTGCTTTCCGCGCTCGACGATGAGCACATGGCCTACATCAAGTTTCACATCCAGAAGATCGGCTGTCGTTTCTGCGCCTCGAACCTGGATGACCTTCGCCGCCAGCAGGACGAAACCCTCGAAGTCATCGAGGTCCGCCGCACCAAGTATTTTCAATCCACCGCCGGGCATCTGAAGAAGAGATCGTAGGCGGCGACTGGGTCGCGCGCCATCGCCGTCCGCGTAACGGCCAGAAATCGTTTTTCATGGATGCAATCTGGCAAATCCTCGTGGAGTTCCTTTTCCGCTTGACGCTGGGAATTTCGGTCTCGATGGGCTGCACCTCCAGCCGCTTGGTGACGAGCGGGTTCTTTCGCATCCACCTGTGGGTGCTGATGGGCATCTGCACGTTTGCCGTGCCGGCGATTTACACCACCCGGCACTTGTCATCGCCCGCTGCCGACAACCTCTGGTGGTGGCAACTCGGCATGGCGGTCGGCGCCGCGGCCTTAAGCTATATAGGCGCTGTCATCTGGATGTACGAGGCGACTCGCGCCGGCAAGGTGGCCATTTGGCTGGTCGCCGCGTTCGCGCTCGCCGGCATGCTGTTGCCGTTGATGGAACGAGCGGAGGGGATCACCTTCTGGGGAGCTCTGGACCGTCTCCTGGGGAGTTTGCTGCTCGGCTCCATCACCACGGCGATGCTCTTGGGGCACTGGTATCTCAACACGCCGTCGATGAAGCTGGCCCCTTTGCAGCGGCTGGTTGTGTTCATGGCGGTTGCAATTGTGGCCCGCATGCTGCTGGCCGGTCTCTGCGCGGGTCTCGAAGCGAACCGGCTGTCGCAAAGTGGAAATCTGTCGACGTCGTGGCTGGTGTTCCTCAGTCTTCGCTGGCTTGCGGGACTCGTCAGCACTCTGGGTCTCGCGCGGATGACCTGGCTCACACTCAAGATTCCCAACACGCAAAGCGCCACGGGCATTCTGTATGCCGCCATGATCCTGGCCTTCATCGGCGAACTGACCGCGCAGCTCATGTCCGTCCGCGGCGGCTTCCCGCTATAATTGCGCAATGAACGTCACTTTCCGCTGCCCCGCGTGCGACCAGCCAGCGATCGCCCAGTTCGGGCCGGAATCGGCTGAAATCGCCTGCTGCCGGTGCGGTGTGAGATTCCCGGTTCCGCAGGGGTGCGTCACCCAGAAGCAGGTCACGCAGTGCCTGATTTGCCCCAGCACGGAGCTGTTCATCCGCAAGGACTTTCCGCAGGTGCTGGGGGTGGCCATCGTCGTGCTGGCAGCCGTCATCAGCTCGGTTTTCTGGTACCTGCACATGCCGTGGTGGACCTACGGTACGCTTTTCGCCGCGGCATTCATCGACCTGGTGCTCTATATCCTGGTCGGCAACCAGCTTCAGTGCTATCGCTGCCAGGCCCAGTATCGTGGCGTCCCCGGTCTCGACAACCATGAGCCCTTCGACCTGGAGACCCACGAGAAATATCGCCAGCAAGCGGCCCGGCTGGCGTCAGCAAGCAAGGAGATCAAATAGCTCTGTTTGGTCGATAGGGATGCTGTTCGATAATCCTTGATGCCGAGGAATGGGGCAGCATGTCGGTTCAGCGGGACCGCGTGAGCCGCCGGTATGTAGCCGTACCAGCAATCAGGGCAACTAGAGCGCCTACAAAAACGACCGAGTTGCCCCCAATAGTAGCGAGGTCTGAGCTAAAGATAATACCCGAAAGCACCAGTCCCAAGACAGCAACGACTACTGTGACCACAAGAGCGATTGCGCCAGCTACGAATGATCTCATGCTCTCATTCTAGCAGCGCATGAAAAAGGCAAAACTACCGACCGCTCGATTTGCTTGTCCCGCGCGTCGAAACACGCTTATACTGTTGGCATGTCTCGATTGGAGAGTAATCCTGTCTCCTGTGCCGCGCTGCTGGCGTCAATTGCATTGATGCCACTTTCGCCGTTGCGGGCGGATACCTTTCGCCTCGCGTCCGGCGGAGAGGTGCAGGGGGAGTGGCTGAACAAGGAGGAAACGCCGCTAGTGCGGTATGTCATTCGCCAGCCATCGGGACTGGTCCTGAAGCTGACGCAGGAGCAAGTCTGCGAGCACCTCCGCGAGTTGCCCGTGGAACGGGAGTATGAAGAGCTGGCTCAGCAGTCCCCCGATACCGTGGCCGCGCAGTGGAAGCTGGCCGACTGGTGCCGCGACCATCATCTGACGCGGCAGCGGACGAGTCACTTGGAACGGGTCATCGAGCTCGATCCCAACAATCAAGCCGCGCGGGCCCTCTTGGGTTTTGCCTACGTGGACGGCCGTTGGACCACCAAACAGGATTATCATCGCGCCGAAGGCTTTGAGTTCTACAAGGGACGCTGGCGGACGCTGCAAGAGATTGAAATCATCGAAACGCGCTCCAAGCGCGAGCTGGCGGAAAGAGCGTGGCTGGCGAAGCTCGTCCGCCTGAGGGCTCACTTGGGAAGCGACCAAGGAGTTGCCGATACGATTGCCGCCATCAAGGATCCCGAAGCGATCCCGGCGCTGGGGACGATGCTCTCCCGCGAGCGAGTACGCGCGGTCAAGATGCTCTACATCGACGTCCTGGAGACCATTGCCGGTGGCGACGCCGTGCAAGTGCTCGTGCGGACATCGCTTGCCGACCCCGATGAGGAGGTCTATCACTACTGCCTCGACAAGATTGTGCGGCTCAAAGTGCCGCACGTGGCGGATGCGTTCATTGTGGCCCTCAAGGATTCCAGTAATCCGGTGGTCAACCGGGCCGCCATGGCCCTCGCGCGGATTGATGATCCCGCCGCGGTTTCGCCGCTGATTGACGCCCTGATTACCATCCACCAGCGAACCCAGCCCGGCCGACTCAACCCAGCGGCCACGGCCGCCACTTTCAGCGCGGACGGTGGCACATCGATCATTCAGAATGAAGGCCCACGAGTCATTGTCGCTCGGGTGCAGAATCAGGAGGTGCTGGCCGCCCTGACCAGGCTCACTGGAACCACTTTCGGCTATGACCAACGTGCCTGGCGACTGTGGTATGACCAGGAGAAGCGGTCCCAAGCGGAAAGGGAGCAGGCCGGGGGGCAGTAAGGGGCTCTTGGTGAACGGTTGCAATTTGGGCACTGGTGCGTTACGTTAGATGTGAATGGTTGGAGACGAAAATACGTATTTTTGAATTGGCGCATGCCGCGCATTTTTGGGAGTGGCTGAAATGGCTGTCCATCGTCGAATCGAAGTAATGAATCTCAGCGGCAGCGCGGGGGAGGTCGCCCTGGTCCGATTCCTGGACCGCAAGATTATTGATGCGGCAAATATCCAGGAGCTTGGCGATGAACTGTTCGCCCTGGTGGAAAAGGAAAAGAAGCAGAACCTGATCCTCAATTTCAACAGCGTCGAATTCCTCTCCAGTGCCGCCCTCAACAAGCTCATCATGCTGGACAAGAAGGTCAAAGCCGCCAAGGGAAAGATGCGCCTTTGCAACCTGCGGCCAGAAATCTACGAAGTTTTCGTGATCACGCGGCTGAACCAGTTGTTCGACATCAAGCCGAACGAAAACGACGCCCTGGCCGGGATGTAGACAGCGGCTGCTGGACCGGCCGGTTGTGACGATTCTCCCGTGCCCCCAGCGTATCTTTTGAGCGCATACTGCGTCGGGTCGCATTTTGGCCGCGCACCCGGTGGCCCGCGGACTATGGTTCATCAAGGCGAACCCCACGGGCGCGGCGTTATGCTGCGGACGGTTCGCCAGCGAAGCATTCCGCCTGGGCAAAGATTCTTGTGACGATGCATCCTTGCTGGACCTGGCAACTCGAACAGCGCATTCCCAGCCGGACGCAGGCTGCGGAGCAGATTATCGACGCGCTTCTGGCCCAGCTCGAAGCGGAGAAGTGGGACTCGCGGGAAGTCTTTGGCGTGCATATGGCGGTCGAGGAAGCCCTCGTCAACGCCATCAAGCACGGCAACAAGGAAGACCCCTCCAAGTCCGTCCGGGTTCTCGTGCAAACCAGCCCTCGCCAGTTGCGGGTTGAGATTGTGGACGAAGGAGCGGGCTTCAGCCCCGACCAGGTTCCCGATCCAACCAGCCCCGACCTTCTGAACAAGCCCCACGGCCGCGGCCTGATGCTCATGCACAGTTACATGTCGCACGTGCAATACAAAGGCCGCGGGAACGAGCTGGTGATGGTAAAGACGCGGGGCTAGTTTTCTCTTACGACAGCCCCTTCACTTCCCAGCCCTTCCGATAATCCCGGCGGATGTACTGATTCGCGTCCGGGACGTTTGTGAATTTTAGATGGGCGGCATCCCATTCCAGCGTTTGCTTGGGGAACCGCGAGGCGACGCCGCCCAGCAGCACCGACTCGGTCAGCGGGCCCGAATAGTCGAAGCCGGCGCTCGTCTGGCCGTTGCCGCGGACCGCTTCCACGAACTGTTGCCAGTGGTCGCTGATCACCAGCTTGGGCCGCGGGTGGTCTTTGAATTTCTCCTCCGGCAGCAGGATCGGCTGGGAGACGTGCGGCAGCAGCATGATTCCCCCTTCGCCGATGAAAATGGAGCCCTGGTCAGGCATTCCCTGTTTGCCAAGCAACTCTTGCACGGCCTTGGGAGGCCGCTGATCGCCGTCGTACCACGTGACGGCCACGGTAGTTCCAGCCGTGAACTTCGTCCCTGGAAAGACATAATGCACGATGGCGTCATTGGCCCAGTTGTGAGCGCTGGGCATCGGCCCTTCGCTGCGAACGCTGACGGGGGCGGTGAGGGCGAGGGCCCCGAAAACCGGGTCATAGATGTGGCAGCCCATGTCGCCAAAAGTCCCCGTGCCGAAATCGATCCGCTTCCGCCAGTTGCCGGGATGGTAATAACCGTCACCGATGAACGGCCGCTCGGCCATGACCCCCAGCCACAGATTCCAGTTGAGCGTCGGCGGCGGGGCATCCATCCTTGCCGGCAGCCGAGAGGGATCCCCCCACTTCTTGCTGCTCCAGGTATGCACTTCCTTGACTTTGCCAATCGCTCCCTCCTGGATGAGATGGACGGCATTGCGGTACTCCGATGCGGAGTGGACCTGAATCCCCATCTGTGTCACCAGCTTCTTCTCGCGGGCATACTCAGTCAGCTTCCGCGTTTCATACACGTCATTGGTCAACGGCTTCTGGCCATACATCGCCAGGCCGAGCTGCAGCGCGCTCATGCCGATGGGGGCATGCATGTGGTCGGGGGTGGAGACGTTGACCGAGTCCAGATTTTTCTGTTCCTTGTCGAGAAGTTCTCGCCAGTCCTGATAGACGCGGATCTCGGGGAAGTCCCTTTTCAAAGCTTCGCCGCTAGCAGTATCCACGTCCGCCACACAGACAAGTTTTGTCGCCTTGTGGCTGGATATGGCCCGCAAGTCCGCCCCCGCCATCCCCGAAGCCCCAAAGCTGGCGTGGCGGACGGTCTCACTGGGCGGAGCGGCCCGCAGGTTGCGAATGAAGGCAGGCGCGGCAATGCCGATTGCGGCAGCTTGTTGTAGGAATCGACGTCGGGAAGGGAGGGAGAATTTCATGGCTGGGAGTCCTCGGTTGTAGGAGACGGGCTGGTATTATAGACGGTAGTTCTAAGCGATGCTGCCTAGGACCATAGGGTATTGTTCTCTTCCTTGAAGTGACCTGAAATGCCATCCTCGCGTGCGATTGCCGTTGTCCTGTGCGTGGTCGCTGGGACTGCTACTCTTGCCGCGGAGCCAAAACTGTCGTTCAACCGCGACATTCGCCCGATACTTTCCGACAAATGCTTTGCCTGTCACGGCCCCGATGCCAACAAACGGCAGGCGAGTCTAAGGCTCGATGTGCGTGACGTGGCGACGAAGCCCGCCGAATCCGGCGAAACGGCGATCGTTCCCGGCAAGCCGGCACAAAGCGAATTGTTGCGGCGAGTTTCCTCCACGGACGAAGCGGAGGTCATGCCCGCGCCGGAAGCCAAGCTTGGCCGATTGACTCCTGGGCAAGTTGCCCTGCTGAAGCGGTGGATTGAGGAAGGGGCCGAGTATCAGGGGCACTGGTCGCTCTTGCCGGTCCAGGAGGTTCCTCTTCCCGAATCGCCCAAGTCGCTTCCCCTCGGTGTCCGCGTCAACAATCCCATCGACCGGCTCGTTCTCGCACAGCTCGCCGAACGTAAACTCGCGCCCCAGCCGGAAGCTGACCGGGCGACGTTGATCCGCCGCGTGACGTTCGATCTCACGGGTCTGCCCCCCACTCCTGCTGAGGTCAAGGCATTCGTGAGCGATCCGGACCCAAAGGCGTATGAGAATCTCGTCGACCGGCTGCTGAGGTCTCCAAGGTACGGCGAGCGGATGGCGACTGACTGGCTCGATCTGGCTCGCTATGCTGATAGCTATGGCTTTCAGGTCGACCGCGAGCGGGACATGTGGCCGTGGCGGGACTGGGTGATCAAGGCGTTCAACGACAATCTGCCGTGGGACCAGTTTGTCACCTGGCAGCTCGCCGGCGACCTGCTTCCGAATGCGACGGACGAGCAGATTCTGGCCACGGCGTTTAATCGCCTGCATCCGCAAGAGGCGGAAGGAGGCTCCATCGAGGAAGAGTACCGAGTCAACTACGTGAATGACCGCGTGGTGACGTTCGGCACGGCCTTTCTCGGCCTCACGCTCGAGTGTTGTCGCTGCCACGATCACAAGTTCGATCCGATCACGCAAAAAGAGTACTACCAGTTCTTCTCGTTCTTCGACGACGTAGACGAAGCAGGGCTCTATTCCTACTTCACCCAGTCCGCACCCACGCCGGCAATGTGGCTGCTCGACGATGCACAGAAGAAGCAGCTTCGCGAGGCGGAAGCGGCCGTGAAGGGGGCTGAAACGCGGCTTAAGGAATTGCGGTCATCGCAAGGAAAGAAATTTGATGCGTGGCTCGCTGGCCGGCCTGTTGCTCCGATACCGCTAGCTGGTGAGCTGGCTCGATTCACGCTGGATGATCGCGATGCGACTGGAAAGTCTAATAGCTCCGTGGGGAAAGGTCAGACGGCCACGGGTCCGTTGGAGAATTCGCTGGTCGAAGGTAAGTTCGGCAAAGCGGTGCAATTCACCGGTGACCATGCCCTGACGACCAATCTCGGCAACTTTCACCGCTACGAGCCGTTCTCCATCTCGCTCTGGCTCAAAACGCCGGATGTGAAGGAGCGGGCCGTGGTGCTCCACCGGTCGCGAGCCTGGACCGATGCCGCCAGCCGCGGCTATGAACTGCTGATTGAGGACGGAAAGCTGAAATGGTCGCTGATTCACTTCTGGCCGGGGAATGCCATCTCGATTCGCGCCGCCGAGCCGCTGCCGACGAAGGAATGGGTCCATGTGACGGTGACCAGCGACGGCTCCAGCCGAGCCGCGGGACTGGCGATGTTCGTCAACGGCCAGCCGGCGCGAGTCGATGTCATTCGCGACGGCCTCACCAAGGACATCACCGGTGGCGGCGGCGACACGATTGCGCTCGGCGAGCGGTTCCGCGACCGGGGTTTTACCGGCGGGGCCGTCGATGAGTTGCGGGTCTTTGGCTGGGCGCTCACGACCCTCGAAGCTGCCGAAGTCCATGATTCCGCGGCGAGCCAACTCAAGCTGCTCCTCGAAAAGGACGCCGCATCTCTCACGGAGAGTGAGCGAGCGTCGCTGCTCGACTTCTACCTCGCCAATCACGACGAAGCGTACCGCGCCCACTTCGACGAACTCCAAAAACTTCGAGCCAAGCAAGCGCAACTGGCCGAGGGAACGCGCGAAATCATGGTCATGAAGGAGCTTCCGCAACCGAAAACCGCGTATGTCCTTAAGCGGGGCGAATATAACCAACGGCTAGAAGCTGTTGAGCCGAATACACCTGCTTCGCTGCCGGAGTTTCCCGCCGGCCAGCCTAAAAATCGGCTGGGGCTGGCCAAATGGCTCACCGATCCGCGGCATCCGCTGCTGGCCCGGGTAACCGTGAACCGCTTCTGGCAGGGACTCTTCGGACGGGGCCTCGTCGAGACGGCGGAAGACTTTGGCAGTCAATCGGAACGACCCGAACACCCCGAATTGCTCGACTGGCTTTCACGGGAATTCATCGCCCGCGGCTGGAACACGAAGCAGATCCTGAAAACGATGGTCCTTTCACACACCTACCGCCAGCGAAGCTTCGCCGATCCTAAAGTCATGGCGGAAGATCCTGAAAATGTCTGGCTGACCCGTGGCCCGCGCCATCGGCTGCCGGCGGAAATGATCCGCGACAACGTCCTCGCGGCCAGCGGGCTTTTGGTGGACAGGATCGGCGGCCCGCCTGTTCGCACCTACGATCTCCCCGAGTCGTTCAAACCCGCCCCGGCCGGGAAGGGAGACGACCTCTATCGCCGCAGCATTTACACCTTCTGGCGGCGGACCGGACCCGCCCCAGTGCTCGAATCGTTTGACGTCCCCAAACGGGTCGTCTGCATCGCTCGGCGCGAAACGACGAATACTCCGCTCCATGCCCTAGTGCTATTGAACGGCCCGCAGTTCGTGGAAGCCTCCCGCGTACTGGCGGAAAAACTGTATCAGGACTGCGAAGGAAAACGGGACGCCATCATTGAGCAAGCCTTTGTCCGCCTCGTCAGCCGCGATCCCGACGCCAAGGAGCGCAAAATCCTGACACGCCTTTACGACGAGCAACTTGCCCACTACGACAAGCATCCCGACCAGGCCGCCGCCTTGCTCGGCATCGGCGAGAAGAAACGCAACGACAAGCTACTCGCCACTGAGATCGCTGCCGCCACCAATCTGATCAATGCCCTGATGAACTACGACGGCTGTATGGTGAAGAGGTAACATGAAATTTCTAAATCCAGATTGCACCGGCCCTGAACCCTGGTTCAATCTTAGCCGCCGCGAATGTCTGAACCGCCTCGGCCTGGGTCTCGGCGGCATCGCGCTCGCCGAATTGCTCGGGAGGTCGGTGACGGCGGCAGATGCGCCGGCAACCAAGGGTGTACTCGGCGGTACTCACTTCGCCCCCAAAGCGAAGCGGGTGATCTATCTGTTCCAGTCCGGTGCGCCATCGCAGCTTGACCTCTACGACGCCAAGCCGCAGTTGGTGAAGGACAACGGCAAACAACTTCCCGATTCGGTGCGAGGCATGCAGCGGCTTACGGGGATGTCGTCCAGCCAAAGCTCGATTCCGCTCGCCGGCTCGCCGTTCAAGTTCGAGCAGCACGGTCAGTCGGGGCAGTCGCTGAGCGAGCTGCTGCCGCACACGGCGAAAATGGCGGACGAATTGTGCGTTATCCGGTCCATGTTTACCGAGTCGATCAATCATGGTCCGGGCATCACCTTCATGCAGACGGGGTCGCAGATTCCTGGCCGGCCAAGCATCGGGGCGTGGCTCGATTACGGCCTGGGGAGCGAAAACGAGAATCTGCCGCCGTTCGTGGTCCTCATCACGAAGAACAAGAGCGGCCAGCCCCTGATGGCCCATCTGTGGGGTGCGGGCTTCCTGGCACCCAAGCATCAAGGTGTGCGGTTCCGTTCTGGCGGCGATCCCGTGTTGTATCTCGGAAACCCCTCTGGCGTGACGCCGGAGAACCGCCGGATGGTACTCGACCGCCTCCGCGAGCTGCACGAGCACCAGTTCGCCAGCACACCCGACGCCGAGATCACGGCCCGCATCGCCAATTACGAAATGGCTTTCCAAATGCAGTCCGGCGTCCCCGAGGTGACCGACTTCAGCCAGGAACCGGCCCATGTGCTTGAGGCCTACGGTCCCGATGCCAAAAATCCAGGAACCTTCGCCGCCAACTGCCTTCTAGCACGGCGGCTGGCGGAGCGAGGTGTAAAATTCATTCAGCTTTATCACCAGGATTGGGACCACCACGGGGGCTTGCCCGGCGCGATCCGGGGCGAGTGCCAGCAGACCGACCAGCCCTCCGCGGCTCTGGTCGCGGATCTCAAGCAGCGCGGCATGCTCGACGACACGCTCGTCATCTGGGGAGGCGAATTCGGTCGCACGAATTATTGCCAAGGGCTCATGACTCCCGGCAACTTCGGCCGCGATCACCATCCTCGCTGTTTTTCCATCTGGATGGCCGGCGGCGGCATCAAGGCCGGCACTTCGTACGGCGAGACCGACGAGTATGGCTACAACGTGGCGAAAGACCCGGTTCATATCCACGATCTGCACGCCACGGTCCTGCATCTATTGGGAATCGACCACGAACGACTCACCTACAAGTTCCAGGGGCGGCGCTACCGCCTGACCGACGTGCATGGCCAGGTCGTCAAGGGAATTCTGGCGTAAGTGAACCCAGCCCTGCCGCAGAGATGTCCCGTGAACTGCCGATATTAACTACAATGCAATCGTTGAATCTCCTTAATCCGCTGACCTGATCCATCATGCTTCGGCTCGTCTCCTCTGCGACTACTCCCGCGGTCTCTCGCCGCAATTTCCTGCAAATTGGGGCGCTGGGAGTTGGCGGGCTCACTCTCGCCGAACTACTGCGACTGGAAGCGGCCGGGGCATCGGCGGACTCTAGCGGAAAATCAAACAGGCGGCACAAAGCCGTCATTATGATCTACATGTGCGGCGGCCCACCGCACCAGGACATGTACGACATCAAGGTCGACGCCCCTGCCGAAGTCCGCGGAGCGTTTGACCCGATCAAGAGCAGCGTCCCCGGCATCGAAATCGGCCAGCTCCTTCCCGGCCTGGCCCGCAACATGGATAAGCTGGTCCCCATCCGCACCATCGTCGGCTGCCGGGATGATCATGCAGGGTATCAGTGCTTCACAGGGCATCTCAGCCAGAACGAGCCGGCGGGAGGCTGGCCCCATTTCGGCTCCGCCGCCTCGCGACTGCAAGGACCAGTATTGCCCGGCGTCCCTCCTTTCGTCAGCCTCTGCTACACGACCCAGCACAAACCCTACAACGAGCCGAGCGGCGGATTCCTCGGCCTGGGGCACGCTTCGTTCCGCCCCACCGGTCCAGGCCGCGACGACCTGGTGCTGCAAGGGGTCACGTCGAATCGGCTCGATGATCGCCGCAACCTGCTCACCGCCGTCGACGGCTATCGGCGAGCGTGGGATAGTCGCGGCTCGATGGAAGGGATGGACACCTTCACCCAGCGGGCCATGGGCATTCTCACTTCCTCGCAGCTCTTCGACGCACTGGATCTCAGCAAAGAAAGCCCCAAGACTCGCGAGCGCTATGGCACGGACGACGCCACCCGTCCGCAAGGTGACGGCGCGCCGCGCGTGCCTCAGAACCTGCTCCTCGCCCGCCGCCTGGTGGAAGCGGGAGTCCGCGTTGTCACCGTCAATTATTCCTTCTGGGATTTCCACGGCCAGAACTTCACCAATTGCCGCAAGGAGCTGCCGATTTTCGACAAGGCAGTTACCGCGCTGGTGGAAGACTTGCACGAGCGAGGCATGGAGCAGGACGTGACGGTCGTCGCCTGGGGAGAATTTGGCCGCACTCCCAAGATCAACAAAGATGCCGGCCGCGACCACTGGCCGCGCGTTTCCTGCGCTCTCTTGGCCGGCGGCGGAATGAAAACGGGCCAGGCCATCGGCACCACGGACCGCCTCGGTGGCGAGCCGGCGACTCGCCCCGTGACCTTCGAGGAAGTTCACGCCACGCTCCTCCACAACCTGGGCATCAACCTCGCCACCGCTCCGCGGCTGTTCGACTTCCGCGGCCGGCCGCAGTATCTGGTTGACCCCGCGGTGAAGGCGATCAAAGAGCTGGTCGGCTAGGTCTTGTTGCCTGAGTTCTGCAGCTCTTGCCACACGGCGGCGAACCACATCAGTGCGGCCCGCCGCTGGCCGAGACCAGTGAAATGTCGCCGAGTCTTGGGTCCGCCGCGGTTCTCGCCCGCGAGGATGTCGGTGTCCGGACCTGGTCGGAAGCCGGGCTGTTTGCAGAGCTCGTCAATCGCCGCGCGAATGCGGGCTTCTCCAGCCGGGTTGTTGTAGACCGTGGGATGCAGCGTGGATTTGGCGAGTAGCCAGGGTGGCGAAAACTTCCACTCTTCCGCGAGCTTCGCGCGGATGGCGGTCAAATTCGCTACGTACTTTTCGGTCGATATCCCTTCGATGACGTCCGACTCTCCTTGCTGCCAAAGGACCGCCCGGAAGCGGCCGATGGCGCTGCCGGCTTTGGAGAGATTTTCGTAGAGGGCCTCGCCGGGAAGCCACTGCCGCGAGGCCGTGCCGCCGACGGCCACGTTCACAAAGCCGACGGGGACTTGGACAATCGGCAGCAGCAGGTCGCCGAGAGGCGGCCAGATTGTGCCGCCAGTAGCGATGTTCGGCTGGGGATCGTGGGCAACGCGCCACGAGTTCTTAACGCGGTCAAAGGCGGCAACCCGGCCTTGCGGATCATCCACCTTGAATAACTCGTCGTTGGCTCCATCGGCATAGGACTGTCCGGCGATGACCAGTACTTCGCCGACGCCCACTGGTTCCATGGAAGCAGTTGCGACGGTCTTTTCTCCGCTCTGTGCGCGGACTTCGAGCCGATACCACCCTCCGGCGGGAATTCGGACGACGGCGGACAGTTTTCCGCCTTCCACTCTCGGCTCAAAACGGGCCCAATCCGTGCCAGCTCCGAATGCATCTTGAAGAGGGATAACTCGAAACTGCCAGGCGTCGCACTTCACCTCTCCAAACTCTCCACCCAGCGGCATGTCCGCAAAACCCAGCTTCGGTCCGCCAGGCTCATGTGCTGAGGCACGAAGCGGGTCATATCCTTGGCGCTGATACATGGCAAAGGGGACGGGCTGTGTCAGTTTGCCCTGAGCCGGCGAATCGGCATCGGCAGCCAGGACTCTTTCTCCGGCGAGGACGCCAACGGCAACGCCGGCGCTGCTTGCGGCTTGCAGAAATTCTCTCCGGTTAACCACTTGCGGTCCCTTCCTCAGGCCAAGATGTCTTTGACGACTGTCCCGTGCACATCCGTCAGCCGATAGTCGCGCCCCTGCTGGCGGAACGTCAGCCGCTCGTGCTCGATGCCGAGGCAATGCAGCAGAGTGGCGTTCAAATCGTGAACGTGAACTGGGTTGCCCGTGATGTTGTAGCTGAAGTCGTCGGTCGCGCCGTACACGAGGCCAGGCTTGATTCCCCCACCGGCCAGCCAGATGCTGAAGCAGCGGCCATGGTGGTCGCGGCCATAACTTTCCTTCAGGCCACCCTGCCCGTAAGCTGTGCGGCCGAATTCCCCTCCCCAGATGACCAGCGTCTCATCGAGCAGGCCCCGTTGCTTCAGATCCTGGATGAGAGCGGCCTGCGGCTGATCGACGTCGCGGCACTGGAGCGGCATGTTGTCGGGCAGGTTGTTGTGCTGGTCCCAGCCCCGGTGATAAAGCTGCACGAAGCGAACGCCGCGCTCGACAAGCCGGCGTGCGAGCAGGCAGTTGGCCGCGAAAGTCCCTGGCTTCTTGGCGTCGGGTCCGTACAGGTCGAAGATCGCTTGCGGTTCGCCAGCCAGGTCCGTCAGTTCCGGGACGGAGGTTTGCATGCGGAAAGCGAGCTCGAACTGGGCAATGCGAGTGGCGATTTCCGGATCGCCCGATTCCTTGAGCTTCTGCTCATTGAGTTTAGCCAGTCCGTCGAGCATCTCCCGCCGCAGGTCGCGATCGATGCCGGGCGGGTCCGATAGATAGAGGACGGCATCTCCTTGACTGCGGAGCTTGACTCCTTGGTGGTTCGAAGGCAGAAACCCGCTTCCCCACAGGCGGTCGAGGAGCCCCTGGTTGCTGTCCTTGCCGCTGCCGTGCGAGATCATCACGACAAAGGAAGGGAGGTCCGCGGCTTCTGTTCCCAGGCCATACGCGGCCCATGCTCCCAGCGATGGCCGCCCCGGCTGCTGCGAGCCGGTTTGAATGTAGGTAATGGCCGGATCGTGGTTGATTGCCTCCGTGTGCAGCGAGCGGACGAGGCAGATGTCGTCCACGATCTTGCCGGTATGCGGCAGCAGCTCGCCAAGCTCCATGCCGCATTTGCCGTGACGGACGAATTTGAACTTGGGAGCGATGAGCGGAAAGCTCTTTTGCCCGCTCGTCATGCCGGTCAATCGCTGCCCCATCCGGACAGAATCGGGAAGCTCGCTGCCGTGCTTCTCGCGGAGTAGCGGCTTGTCATCGAACAGCTCAAGCTGCGAAGGGCCGCCGGACTGAAACAGATAGATCACCCGCTTCGCCTTGGGTGCGAAATGCGGAATTCCTTCCAGGCCACCGACGCGTCTGTCATCTTTCGCCTCACCGCGCGCCGGAGCAAGCAGCGACGCGAGAGCCGCCGTGCCGACCGCGGCAGCCGACCTGCCGAAGAAGTGGCGGCGAGTGAGAGAGGAGGCCAAGTCGTGGAGTGGTTGCATCGCTTATTCTTTCGTAATCGCTTCATCCAAATTCAGCACAAGGCTGCAAATCGTCGTCCACGCGGCCAACTCCGCGGCATCCAGCTTTTCGTCGCGCGGCGAGGAGCCGATCTTAAGTAACTGTTTTGCCTTTTCGGGTGCGGCTTTGAAACGCTCACGGACTTTGCCGAGGAGCGGGAGCAAGGTTGCGATTTCGTCTGCTTGGGAATCGCGGCAGAGGACGAGGCGGTAAAGCCTCGCGAGCAGCACTTCGTCCTTGTCGCTGCCGCTCTTCAAGACTCGCTCCGCCAGCTTGCGGGAGGATTCCAGATATGTAGGGTCGTTCATCAGGACCAGCGCTTGCAAGGGCGTGTTCGTCCGGGCGCGGCGGATGGTGCAAGTTTCGCGGTCGGGAGCGTCGAAGGTCATCATGCCGGGCGGCGGGCAGGTCCGCTTCCAGAAGGTGTACATACTGCGACGGTACAGGCCATCTCCCTCGTCTTGCTTGTAGACGGCTCGCCGCTCGACCGAGACATCCTGCCACAGGCCGTCCGGCTGATACGGTTTGACACTCGGTCCGCCGGTTTTTTCCTTGAGCAGGCCGCCAAGTGCCAGGGCGTTGTCCCTCATGGTTTCAGCCGGCAGGCGGAAACGAGGTCCGCGCGCCAGAAGACGATTCTTGGGGTCACGTTCCAGCAGCGCGGGAGAGACTCGCGACGCTTGCCGATAGGTTGATGAGGTGACTATCAGTCGCTGCACCTCTTTCACATTCCAGCCGGTGCTGATGAACTCCGTGGCTAGCCAGTCGAGCAACTCCGGATGGCTCGGCCAGGCTCCTTGCGAGCCAAAGTCCTCCACCGTTTCCACAATCCCCGTTCCAAAATAAAGTTGCCACCAGCGATTGACGGCGACTCGCGCCGTCAGCGGGTGAGCTGGGTCCACCAGCCACTTCGCCAATCCCAAACGATTGGTCGGGGCTGCGGCTGGAAACGGCGGCAGGCTGGCGGGAACGCCGGGACCAACCGCCGCGCCGGGTTGATCGTACTGGCCCCGATTGAGGACAAATGCCTGCCGCGGAGTGGGCATCTCCTGCATGACCATGGTGGCGGGGAAGGACTTTTCCAACTCCGCCTGCTCCTTAACGACCTGGACCATCTCGGTCGCCAAAGTTCGGGAAGCAGAATCGACGATGTCGACAAAGTATTTTTTCAGCAATTCTCGCTGAACTGCATTGCGCTCGGCGGTTGGCGTTTTCAGCACGTCGGCAATCCCGGCTGGCGTTTGTCCCTTGGCCAACTCGGCTACGTCGCCGGCCGATAGGACTGATCGATAAACCTGAACCTCGTCGAGTTTGCCGCGGAACGGCGCGGAGGAGGTCCGCCGTCCCAAGTGAAATGGCTTGTCGGTCTTGATGGTGTCCTTGCCGCTGAGCGTGTCGGTCGTGATGTCTGCCGACTGCGGCTTGCCATCGATGTAAATCGCGATTCCGCTCCCTTTGGCCTTGCCGTCATAAGAAATCGCGACGTGATGCCAGGCGCTCAGTGTCATCGGCTCCTTGGCGATCACTTTCAGTCCATTGTCCGGCCAGTGATGCACAACGTGGGTTGCTACTCGTCCCTGTTCAATGATCAGGTCATAGCCGCGAAAGGCGTTGGCCTCGTCCATCCTGGAAAGGACCGTGCTGGGCTCGTTCGAAGTGAGAAAGACCCAGGCGGCGAAGGAGAACGGCTCGCTTTGTTCCAGCGTCCCGACTTCTCCCAGAGGCACAAAAGCCTGACCGTCGAATTCCAACGCTCCGCCGAGCTTGCCGGCAGTCCAATTGGACTTGCCTTCGATCGTTCCGCTCCGCCTGGCATCCAGGCCATCGACAATCTGGCTTCCCTTCCCTTCGTCGAGAGAAAAGGAGTGGATTAATCCCAGAGGCGATTGCGGCAATTTGCCGGCGGCGAGGATCTCCTGCTCCCACTTTGCCAAATCGGCATCCATGGCTGCCGCTCGCTCGGTTTTCTTCCGCTCCAGTTCTGTCTTCCGGGCGGCCAGCTTGTCGAGCGCCGTCTGCTGGTCCTGCGTTGGAACTTTGATGAACGGCTCAGCGACCTTGGCCTGGTTATAGCCGACGGTCTTTTCCGCGATGTTGTTGAAGAAGGCGAAAAAGCTGTAATACTCGCGCTGCGTCAGCGGGTCGAATTTATGATCGTGGCAACGGGCACATTGCAGCGAGAGCCCCAGAAAGACCGTGGCCGTGGTGTGGACGCGGTCGGCCACGTATTCCACCCGATACTCTTCGTCGATGATGCCCCCCTCCGTGGTCAAGACGTGGTTGCGGTTGAACGCCGTGGCGATCTTCTGCTCGTTCGAAGCGCCTGGAAGCAAGTCGCCCGCCAGTTGCTCGGTGACGAACTGGTCATATGGCTGGTTGCGGTTGAACGAGGCGATCACCCAGTCTCGCCACATCCACTGCGTCCGGTCCTCGTCGTTGTTGTAACCGTTCGTGTCCGCATACCGTGCCAAATCGAGCCAGTGCATGGCCATCCTCTCGCCATAACGAGGTGAGTTCAGTAGCTGGTCCACCACTTTCTCATAAGCCAGGGGAGACTTATCGGCGAGAAACGCCTCGCGCTCCTCGGGAGTCGGCGGCAGACCGGTCAGATCGAGCGTCACCCGCCGCAGCAGCGTCCCCTTGTCCGCCTCGGGAGATGGCGACAGCCCGTCCCGCTCCAGTCGGGCCAGGACGAAGCGATCAACGGCGTTTTTGGGCCACGCCTTAGCCTTCACGTGGGGAAACTCGGCCCGCTTCGGCACCAGCAGCGACCAATGCTGCTCGTATTTGGCTCCCTGTTCAATCCAGCGGCGCAGCAGCTCGATCTGCTGGGGCGAGAGCTTGCGCCCCGTCTTCTCTGGCGGCATCCGTTCGTCGCCGACCGGCGAAAGAATCCGCTGCATAAGGCGGCTCGCCTTCTCATCACCTGCGACAACCGCCTTCCCTCCATCATGTTCAGCCGTCGCACCGTCCCGCGTATCGAGTCGCAATTCCGCCTGGCGTTGTTGCACATCGGGGCCGTGGCATTGAAAACAGTTTTCCGACAAGATCGGCCGGATGTCACGGTTAAACTGCACCTCCGCCGGCTTGGTCTCGTCGGCAGGCAACGGGCGAAATATTGCGCAGACCAGGACCGCCAGCAGCGCGCGAGCCCGTCCGAAAGCGAAAACGTGGCGACGAATATCGAACATGTGAGGTAGCCGGTTCCTGGGGGAAGTAATGTGGTCCCGCACTCACTAAGATAACTAAACTCTCGCTCCGCGGCTGCCGGAATTCGGTAACGAGCGAGGATTCAGCACATTCTGGTTCGAGGAGATGAATATGCGAATGGCGATCAGCTTGTCTTTGGTTGTCCTCCTTGGGCTGGGGGCGACCAAAGTCTGGTCGGCGGAGCCCAAGCTGACCGGACATTGGCCGTTGCACGGCAATGCTCGCGAGCAGTCAGGAGCAGATTTACCGACAACCGCGCGCGGCGTGGACTTCGAGCCGGCTGGTCCGGGGAAAGCAGCGCGTACTGCCGGTCGCTTTAACGGGCGGGACTCCGTCATCGAGGTGGCGGATGCTCCGTCGCTGCGGATGGGGGCGGGTGAGTTTTCGATATCGCTGTGGGTGAACACGCAGGTCGAGCTGGATGACGTGCTGGGAGATCTGGTCAGCCAGTACGATCCAAAAACCCGCACCGGTTTCCATTTGGGTCTCTACAATCATGGCGGCGTCACCAACGGCCAGCCCAACAGCCGCCAGTTGCACTTTGGCATCGATCAGGGTCGTCTCGACGAGCAGTTCACCGACCACGGCAGGTTGGGGACCGCCATGTATGTGATGTCGATGTGCGTCCACGACGGACAGTTGTACGCCGCCACTTGCCACGCCGGCGAGAAGGAAGCGGGGCACGTGTTGCGTTTTGCCGGCAAGGACGGCTGGACCGACTTGGGGAGCCCGGACAAGGCCAACGCCATCTCGGGCATGGCCGTCTACAACGGCGCGCTTTATGTCGCCTCCAGCAAGTATCGCCTCGGAGGCTCCGCGCTGACCGAATCACAAAACCCAAACGTCGGCGGCAAAGTCTTTCGGCTTGGCGAAGGCGGCAAATGGATCCCTTGCGGCACTCTCTCTCCTGAAACTGAAGGCATTGGCAGCCTCGTGGTGTTTCGCCGCAAGCTCTATGCCGGCTCGCTCTATAAACCCGCCGGCTTCTTCCGCTACGAGGGGGGCGAGAAGTGGACGGCCTGCGCCCTGCCGGATGGAAAACGGGTCGAAGCGATGACGGTCTTCAACGGCGCACTCTACGCGACAAGTTATGACGAAGGCTCCGTCGTTCGGTTCGATGGTCAGAAGTGGGACCACGTTGGGAAAATCCCCGACGCCACGCAAACCTACGGCTTTGCGGTGCATGGCGGCAGCTTGTATGTCAGCGAATGGCCCAAGGCCCGCGTGTTTCGCTACGCGGGAGGCACCCAGTGGGACGACGTTGGCAAGCTCGGGCAGGAGCTCGAAGCCATGCCGCTCCTGGTTTACAACGGCAAGATGTATGGCGGGACGTTGCCGTCGGCCGAAGTGTATCGCTTTGACGGTGACATGAACTGGACGAAGATTGGAACGGTTGATTCCACGCCGGATGTCAAATATCGCCGCGCCTGGTCGATGGCCGTGTTTCAAGGTCGTTTGTTTGTCGGTACACTCCCTTCCGGCCACGTGCTCTCCATCGAAGCCGGCCGGAACGCGACGGCGGATCGGGAACTCCCCGCGGGTTGGCATCACGTCGCCGCGATCCGAGGAAACGACCGGCTGCAACTTTACGTCGACGGCAAGCTCGCCAGTGAGTCCGCCCCGTTTGTCGCCAAGGACTACGACCTTACGAACCAACAACCGTTAAGAATCGGACTGGGAGCGCAGGACTATTTTCGCGGCGATTTGGCCGACGTGAGGTTGTATCGGGGCGCATTATCGGCTGAGCAAGTCCGCGAGATTTCCGCCAAGAAACCGTAACCAGTGCAATCACCGAAACAGCGGCTCAAGCTTCTCGCTGCCGGTAATGGCCCGCGAAAGTTCCGTGGGGACCGACGAATCAAGCCTGAGTTTGCCGACATCGAAGAGGGTGTGCATCACCGTGCCGAGCAAGTGCCGCGGATCGTAGGGTTCCGTTGCCGGTTGCGACGCCGTGCGATCAGACTGGCCAATCACTTGTCCCATTTTGAGCCCGCCCCCCGCGAAGAGCAGCGGCGTCAGTTCTCCATAGTGGTCGCGGCCGCCGCTGCGGTTGATTCGCGGAGTGCGTCCCATTTCGCCAGTGACGACGAGCAGGATTTTGTCCTCCAGCCCGCGCTGGTGAATATCCTCGATGAATGCACTGACGGCGTGGTCCACCTGGTTCCCCATTGGCCAGATGCCGGTCATTCCCTTGGGGCTGTTCTCGTTGGCATGATAGTCCCAGCCGCAATCGGAAACCGTGACAAACCCGCAGCCCGCTTCGCACAACCGCCGAGCCAACAGCATCTGCCGGCCCAGTAAATTAGTGACTCGCCGCATGTCATAAAACCGCTGCAGGTCGGGAGCATGGAAGAATTTTGATGTGTCATAGCCGGCAATAGTCTGCGGATCTTCCTTGGAGAGATCGAAGGCTTCCGCAATGCCGCGGGCGATCATATCGAAGGCTTGCTGCTGGTACTTTCCCACGCGATCGAGAACCCCTGAGCGTTCCGCTTGCAAGCGGACCTGATCGAGCCGGGCCAGCAGGCCGCGACGATCATCCAGTCGCTCCGCCGCGATGCTCATATGCATGTCCTGCTTGAGCGAACCGCCGCCGCTGGGATCGAAAGCATCGTAGGTCTTGCCGAGGCTGCCGGGTGTCGTCAAAGTCGGCAGAGCACCGGTTTCAAAATTGCCGTCGAGCTTGAGGCCGTCCTGAACTCCTTCCGGCTTTACCAGGATGTTGTTGGGCATCCCGTTGCGGGGGTTATTGGTGCCGGCAATCCGCGAGTAGATCGCACACATCGCGGCCTTTGTCGGGTTTCCGCCGGTGGTGATGCGATCATATTCATGGCCGCCGTTTTTGGAGCCGTAAGACCGGACGACGGAGATTTTGTCCGTCATCGCGGCGAGCTTGCTGAATGTTCCGCCGAAGGTCACGCCCGGAATCTTTGTCGGCACTTCGCCGGTGATGCTGCGGATCTCCGACGGCGCGGTCATTTTGGGATCGAAGAACTCCAGGTGCGGCGGCCCGCCACTCAGGAACAGCAACACGACCGACTTGCCGCGAAGATAGCCCGCGCCCTGCGAACCCGCGGCATTCAGCGACAAAAGCTGCGGCAGGGCTAGTGAACCGGCTCCCAGGCTGCCAATCCTCAGGAACTCGCGGCGGCTGAGGCCCGAGCAGTCGCGGTCGTAACCGGTCCCCAGGATTCGGAACATGGCGCTCTTTCGTGTGCGGCCTGCCGATGGATTCTTGACCAACCTCTGTTGTATCATCCATCAGCCGCCGCTGATATATCTTTCGGTGGTTTTATGCAATCAGTTCCAGGGAAAAGCCATCGCGGGCTTGTTGACGTGACGTTTCATTCCGAGCGTAACGCGTGCACCAGCGCCGGGAGCCAGTTCGACCGTGAGCTGAGGAGAGTCGAGCGGCAATGTTTTCTCTCCGAGCTTCACCGACGTGAAGCGGTGCTCGGCGTATCCCCCGGCCTGTATGACGACGCGCCGCGACTCAAGCTGGTTCACGTTGACGAGCGTCACCGAGACCCGGTCATCGGTCAATTCATCGATTAGCGCGGCAATGCCTTCAGGAAACCCCGCCCGCCGGCCCACCGGATCGAAATACCGCAAGCGGCAGAATAATGCCGACCCACCTCGACCGGGATGCAGTCCGCCGAGGGCCAACTCAATGAGCGACTCTACGCTGGCCGGATTGAACGCCATGGGATCATCGGCCAGGCGAGTGTCTGGGGTCGAGGTATCGGCGCGTATTTCTTTCACCTGTTTGCCGATGCGGGACAGATCGCCGCGCAGCGCCCTCTCGGGAAAGTCCAAGTTTTTTCCCGCGAGATACGCGAGCCAAGGATTGTCCGCGACTCGGGCCAAGTCTTCAGGTTTCATCGAGAGGTACGCGACTTCCAGCGCTCCCTCCGAATACGGCGAGGGCTTGAAGTCGTACCAACCTTTCTCACCGAACATGCTGGGATAGACCGTTTTGCCGCGGACAACCTTTTTGTTCGCGTTCACGGCATCGATTTGCTTCCGCCAGGGATCGAGAAAGCGGTCGTCACCTGTGAGCATGTACGCGTTCATGAACCCCTGCAGTCCCGCTTGATGCTGATTGCGGCTGGCCATTCTCTTGGTGGCCGGATCGTAGACAGTGAATCCCCAGCCATAGACTCCCCCCCACCAATTGCCGCCGGCGGCGCTGCCGATTTTTCCGTCGAGGCCGATGTTGGTCGGAATGATGTTGCCGTTGGCGGCCATTCGCTCACGCCAGGCATCGACGTATTCCAGCAGCCAGCGGCGGTACTTTTCGTCGTGGGTTAAGGCATACGCATTGAGGGCGAGCGTCGTGGCTTTCAGGTTCTGCGGATGGTCGCCGAGCGTGTCGTTGTAATCCTTGAAATGCTCCAGCATTTGGGCGTAGCTGGTTTCGCCATGCCGCGGCTTGAAGCGGTTTTCGATTTCAATGGGATCCCCCGCCCAATCCAGTCCCGTCGCCTTTCGCATGAGCGGCCCCCGACTGCCGTTGAACATGCTGCGGATGATTTTGTGTTCGGCGTCGTAGTTGGGCGCGCCGGGGTCTTCGTTGAGATAGAAGCCGGCGTAACGTTTCACGCGCTCGGGGAATTTCGCGTCCCGCGGGTCGGAGAGCCCCTGCAAATTAAAGACGACCAGCCCTTCCCCATTGTGAAGCCAGTCCATCATCACGGGAAACTCTTTGAAGTACATGCCGTCGCGGGCAAACGGGACATCGACGGTCTTAGCGAGCGTGTATTGCCGCAGATGGCCTTCCCAGGCCTTCTTGTACAGTCGGAGTATTTCGTCGCTGCCCCCCAAGGCATGTAGGATTGGCCAGTCGAGACAATTCTCGATCGCATCATCCGGCCCGTCGTCCCCGCCCCACCGCTCCACACAGAGCAACCAGCCGCGGTTGTCGAAATATTTTTCAAAGAACTCGCGACAGGCGTCGCCGTTCTGCTTCAAGAGTTCGCGTTCGAGTAACGCCCAGGTTGGCGGGGACATGGGCGTGCTGACGGTAATTGTCGGCTCTGCTGCGAGCAACGGGCCGGCGCAGATTGCCAATGCGAAACAGTGCAGAACAACATTTTGCAGTATTTGTCGCATTGGTTAGCCCGCCAGCTCCGGCAGCGAGCGGTGCTCCCCCACGAGGTATTGCGGCCGGCCCGCGAGGTCGTTGAACTGCGTCGTCGCGACGTCAATTCCCAGCCGTTGATAGAGGGTGGCGAAGACGTCGCGGAAATGGACCGGACTAGACTGCGGCAGCTCGCCCCATTTCGTCGTCGAGCCGATTACCTGGCCGGATCGCATTCCGCCACCGGCCACCAGGGCGCTGCAGACACCCGGCCAATGGTCGCGGCCGGCATTGGCGTTGATTTTTGGCGTGCGCCCGAATTCTCCCCAGACGACGACGGCAACATCATCGAGCAGGCCGCGCTGGCTGAGATCCTGAATCAACCCCGATAATCCCAGATCAAGCAGCGGAAGAGCCCCGCGGGCCTCGTTGAACAAATCCTTGTGCCAGTCCCAGTTGTAATCTCCCCTGAGCATCCGCCCGAAGGGCCAACGGCAGAAGGCGAGCGTCACGCAGCGGGCCCCCGCCTCGATGACGCGCCGCGCGAGCAGAAACTGATCGAGCAGCGTCTTTCCCTCGCGCTCGTTCGGGTAGTTCCGGTCCAATCCATAGCGGCTGCGGACAACCTTGTCCTCGCAGCTGAGGTCCAGGGCGTCGGCCAGCTTCGACGAGGTAAGCACTTCAATCGCCTGCCGGTGGAATTCTTCGGCTCCATCCGCCGATCCGTTTTGATCCACCTGCCTGCGGAATTTGTCGAAGCCGGCCAGCAGCGAACGTCTATCCGCCAGCCGGTCGAGCGTCACGCCGCTGAGCATGATGTTCTTGCGGTCGACAGCATTCACCTCGAAGCCGGCGTGGGCCGCGCCCAAATAGCCGGGCTGCGTCGGCGGAGTGCGAAGGATGAACCGGGCGTCCGGATCGATGGGCGTCAAGTCGACAGCTGGCGGAATGCCCCCCACTCGCGGGCCAAGTTTTCTCGACAGCACCGACCCCATCGAGGGCCAGTCCCCGAGCGGAAAACCCGCCACGATGGGCGAAGAGTCCATCGCCGGATGCGACTCCCAGCCGGTCGAGCACCAATGCGTGTTGTGATCGTCGCGAAATCCGACGAGCGAGCGGATGACCGTGTACTTGTCGGCGATGCCGGCCAGCCGGGGCATCAGCTCGCAGATGTCGAGACCAGGGACGTTGGTGGCAATTGGGCGAAACTCGCCGCGGATTTCAGCCGGCGCGTCCGGCTTGAGATCAAAAGTGTCCAGATGCGTCGGCCCGCCGGGGAGCAGGACCATGATGATCCCTTTCGCCGGGTTGCGGACGCCGCTCGCCGCCTCCGCCCGCAAGATTTCCGGCAGCGCGAGTCCCCCGAGAGCCAGTCCGCCGATACGGAGGCAACTGCGGCGGGAGATTCCGTCGCAAAAGGGAGACTGCGGTCCGGCGATGGTGAGCATGGCCCATACCTCGGGCGACCCATGAACGCATCAAACAACGCCAATGTATCTGGGATGACCCGGCCGTGCAACGCAAACACCGCTTACTTCACCATCACTGTCTTCTCCTCAATCGCCGCGTGCCCCGATTTCCTGAACGGCCGCGGCATAGGCTGCGCGATTCCCTTTTCATCAATCGTGCGGCAGCGGAGGGTGTATTCGCCGGCAGCAACACCGGGTAACAGCGCCGCCCAGTGGACCTTCGCCAAGCGCATCGGCCACGTCTTCGGTTTACCCCCTTCATCAAAGCCAAGAGTCGCCGCCGGAATCCGGTCCCCTTCCAGCTTGCCCCCCCAATGTTCCGGCGGCGAAAGAATCTCGGCATCCACCCACGGCGCGGTGGCAAAATACTTGTCCTCCGCCGGCCATTCGGTGTCCCCCTTCGTCAGCCAGACCTGAACCTTTGAAACCCCCGAAATTCCCACCTGAGCATACCCCGTCACCGTCAACGGCTGCCCCGCGGCTGCTTTCTCGGGGAACGACAAAGTGGCGGCTAAGCTCTTCAGCGGACTATCGACGTCGTTGTTGCCGCTGATATAGGTGTCGTCGGCCATCCCCTTATTCGTCAGCACGACGTGCGAGAGCCACTTGATGGACTTGAAGCCATAATGCTCCGGCACAACGACGCGAACCGGCCCGCCGCGAGTAGGGCTGAGCCATTCGCCGTTGAGTTTATAGCAGAGGATAACCGGCGGCAGGTCGAACGGGTCCTCCAACACGCGGCCGATCGGGAGCGAGCTTTTGAACATCTGCCCCTCGTCGTCGTTGTGATAGCCATAGTAGAAGACGCGGCGAACGTCCTCCCGCGGCTTCGTCAGCCAGACCACCTCCCGCAGCGGCACCCCCTCCCAAATCCCCATCCCCAGCGGGCAGCCGATGTTCAGGCAGGTCATCACCTTGGCGAAGCGGACCGCATGCTTCTCCCCCAGCTTCAGCAGCGTCTCAAAATCAATCGCCGACCCGTCCGCTTTCGTGAATTGCTTCCCGAGCTTGGCCGGATGCTCCTTGTCCGAAATCACCTCCAGCTTCCACGTCTCGCGGGTCAGGCCGACTTCCTTTCGCTTGTCGTCTGGAATTGAATGCGGCAACGGCTTCCCCCGCGACACATCCTGAAAAGCCTCCGGCGGCGTAAAAAACGACCCCAACGTCGCGATGGCCTTGGCAAGCTCGGGAGATTTGCTGATTGAGTCGGCGGCTTGAGCACTCAATAGCGGCGACAGCCCTATCGCTGCTGAGCCAGTGATACCGAGGCGGAGGAAATAGCGCCGGGAGAGTGCGGCGTGGTTTTCGAGGAAGCGGTGGAGGTCGGACATAGGCTATGGCTCCGCGAGGGTGGGAAGTGCCTATGATACGCCGGTGGAGCCGGTAGCCGCAACAAACGGCAAACGCGTGAAGCGTCCTAATCTGAATTCTGGCGGGGAACGACAAAGGCCAATCTTTTCAGTTCTTTCTCGGATACTCGGATGCCATGCGGTGGAAACCCTGACGAGTCGCTAATTTGGCGCGGGCGACTGCCAATTCTATTGCTTCTGACTCAGAGCCAGCGGTTACGGTGACGGTCAGGGAAATATCGCTGATGCCGGCCGCGAAGCGATGTGCGAGAGCCCGCGGACCGCTGACGGCAGCGCGACTCGAGCGCAACGCGTTGTGGACGATTGCTAGCGCCGTGGCGACGCTGCTTCGTTCGGGCGGGATGCAAAGTCGGTTTTGTCTGAATTTTTTCGCCTGGAATATTTCTCGCAACTGCCAGCCGAACACTGATGGCTCGCGAGAGGACTCGCGGCCTACTTTTCTTGGCCGCCAAAAGGCCTTTTCTCTCGGGCGCTCCTTCGCTGGCGCTTCGAGGTTAGTGGTTGGAACCCTTCGAGTTGCCAATCGACACCGGCCTGACGCGCGAGCGAAGGGGCCGGCCATATAAGGACGGCCTGCTCCACTACTTACGAACTCTTTATCGCTCCAGTTTGGGCTGCGGATGAACCTGAGTCTCAACTTCCTGGTACGAGGCCCGTTTCGGCGGAGCCGACCGAACTGGTTGTTGGGTGTGGGGGCCCGCCGGGAGGTATTCCACATCCTCGCTCCATTGCGCGGGTAAGGACCGTGAGCGAGTGGACAGCCTCAGCTGCTCGTTCTCCTTCGCGAGTTTGGCCATTTCGTGGAGCATGGAGAGTTTGACCTCCGCCATTTCGGCCTGGGCTTTGAGACGGGCGTTTTCCGCGACCAGCGTCAACATTTCTTTGGTGAATTCAGCCTGTTGGGCCATGGCCGCAACCTTGCCTTCCAGCGCGACCTTTTCCATGGACAACTCGGCGAGCATTTCTAGAAACTGTGTTTTCTCTTTAGTAAACGATTCGCGTGCCTCCAGCACAGCTTCGAGGGCGGCGTTCTTGGCGGTGAGTTCGATGATCCGCTCCCAGGAAGGACCTTCGCATTCCTCTTCTTCGCAAATGATTTCGCAGCCTTTCTCGCAACATGCAGCCGCTGCTTGGCATTCCTTTCCGCAGCAGGGTTCCTCGTTGCCGCAGGTGGAGACGGCTTGGCCACTTGCCGTCTTGCGGATTACCAACAACTGGGGACGGACCGTGGATTGGCAAACGCCGGCTTTACAGGCCACCGGACAATTCGGGCAAACTTCGAAGTCGAAATCGACGCCGATCCGCTCAAAGTCCTGCGGGAGACCTGCACGGTCATCTTCCGCAACGGCAATCTTGAAGAATCGGGATAGGTAAGGAATCTTGCTCAATAAGGAAACGCTGCGCTCAGCAGTACCGCACTTGAGGCAGTCCGGGGATGGCTCGTCACCTCGCACCACGCTTGGCATCGCAGTTGCCGCGAGCAGCAGAATGGTCCAAATCGTCACCTGGAATTGGTCGTTCTTGGTCGTGGTCATAGTTCATCCTTGAATGCAGGGGAGCGGGAGCCGGAACCGATGCGGGGTATAGCCGCCGGGCGGACTCCCGGCAAGGTGAACTGCCAGCTAGCAACAGGTCTACTTTTCGACCTTCTCAAACGCCAGCGGTTCGTCTGCCAGCGGGTCGGCGATGCGGATGGAGACATCGCCGGCCAGCAAATGGTCGATGACTTGGCCCACGACCTGGGCCCGCCAGCCGGTGGCGAGAGCGGGGAGTTCCCCATCTTCAAAGCCGCCGAGGCCGAGGCGATACGCGATTAGATCTCGCACATCTTGAGCCGTCCCGGCCAGACTCGCCGCAACATTGGCTTTACGGCAAATGCTTCCTAGCGCCGTGCTGAGAAACTGCCCCAAAAGATTGAGCTGCGGTCGGGAGTTTTTGCGTTCCGAATGCGGTAGATCGTGGTCGTTCAACTCCAGCGACCGCTCGATGACACTGGCAATCTTTGGCAAGTGCCGCTGGACGCCGCTGTACTCCATGCCCCGCAGCGAGCTGATTCGCTTGGGGTCGGCCGTCTGCCGTTTGGCGAGCTCGATAATCAAGTCGTCGCGGAGGATCCGTCGCGGCGGGCAATTGCGGTGCTCGGCTTCGGCGTCTCGCCAGGTCCAGAGATCGCGGACGAGCCCGAGCGTACGGCGGGACATGCCCGCCAACCCGCCGACGCGCCGCCATTTTTCCGTGCTGGCCTCTTGGGTTTCGATGTTCTCTTGCCAGGCCGCGAGTTCCTCCGCCAACCACGTCAGTCGCCCCAGCCGGTCGAGCTCGGCATAGAGCACGTTGCGGATGGCTTCCAAATCCATCACATCCAGAAGGGCATATTCCAATTGCCGCTGCGACAACGGCCGCTTCCGCCAGTCGGTGCGAGTTTCGTCTTTGGAAAGAGACTTGCCGAGCAGTTTATAGGCGAGATTGCCGTACGAAGCCGGGTACTCGATGCCGATCAGTCCCGCGGCAAGTTGCACGTCGAACCAGCCACTGGGACGCTGGCCGGTGGCCTTGTGGGCAAATCGAAACTCCTCGCGCCCGGCATGAACGAGAGTTTCTTTCCCTGGCGCGACGAGCAAATCCCAGAAAGGATTCAGATCCTGCACCACCAGCGGATCGATGATGGCCAATCGCCCTTCTGCGGCGACCTGAATCAGGCAGAGCTCGGGTTGATAGCTGTCTTCGGAAACGAATTCCGTATCAAAGGCAATGATCTTCGCGCCGGCGATAATCTCGCAAAAATCCCGCAAATCCCGGTCAGATATGATATTGTCGTACTGCACGCAGGGGCCTGAAAATCCGTTCGCAATAGGAAGGACTGGGATCCGTCATGAGATGGAAATCTTAATGCACAATGCGCGATGGTGCCAGTTGATGCGAATTGGTTGTCTTGCCTTGGTGGCATGTGGAGCGTCATTCCGCCATAATCGACACATCCACGCACTCGGCTCCGCAATCTTCTATGGCTGACCCCAACGTCGCGATCGACCACAGCGAGCCGTTGCGCACCCCTCCTGGTGATCTGGAATCGGGCGTGTTGATTGGCGACTTTCGCATCGAGCGGCGGCTGGGGGCGGGAGGGATGGGAATTGTCTACCAGGCCCGCCAGATTTCGCTCAATCGGCCGGTAGCGCTCAAAGTCCTGGGGCAGGCCCTCAGTCGGGGGACCGATGTATCCCGTTTTCAGCGCGAGGCCCAGGCGGCTGCCAGGCTGCAACATCCATCGATTTCACAAGTCTATTACATTGGGCAGGATCGCCACATTTGCTACATGGCGATGGAACTGGTGGACGGCATTTCGCTGCGCCGCGTCCTGGACCGGCTGGGGACCACAACCACCGCCGACACGGGCCTCGACACCGCGGTGCAAGAAGACCTGTCGCACGAACCCGAGGCGGCCGCGATTCGGTTCGATGTGCCTACGGAGGCCTTGCCGACACGCGATGCGGAGCCCGATGCCAAAGCGCGCCAGTCCCTCTCGGAGTCCAAGGAGGTCAATCCTTACCTGTCCCCCAAGGCCCGCGAGCTGCGCACCGGGCAGGCCCACGTACGCCGCTGTGCGGAAATCGCCCGAGATGCCGCGCTGGCCCTGGTTCATGCCCACGAGCAGGGAGTAGTTCACCGGGACATCAAACCCGACAATCTGCTGCTCAGCCGCAAGGGCAAGGTGCATCTGATCGACTTCGGCGTAGCCCGGTTTTTCGAGGACCAGGCGGTGACGTACACCGGGCAGCTCGTGGGAACGCCCCTTTACATGAGCCCGGAGCAAGTCACCGGCCGCGGAACCGTCGACGCCCGGACCGACATCTACTCGCTCGGACTTGTGCTTTATGAGCTGCTCATGTTGCGACCGCCGGTCGAAGCCACGAATCGCGAAAATCTGCTTCGCAACATCGTCACCAAGCCGCTGCCGCCGGTCAGCTGGCGCAACTCCGCGGTGCCGGAGGACTTGGAGCGAATCATTCATCGCGCGACTCAAAAGGATCCTGACCAGCGTTATGCCTCAGCCGCCGAATTGGCTGCGGACCTGGATCGCTTCCTCTCTGGAAAGGCCGTCATCGCGCCGCACTATTCCTACCGGCTCGACGAGCGCGAAATCACCGCAGCGCGGCCAGGCGGCATTGTCTTGGCGGCATTCGTTATTTGCCTGGCAACGTTCGTACTGGCGCTCGGTATTGCCTGTGTCGCCATGATGATGCTGTTCATCGGGAACACGAACGTCGTCATCGCCACAACGACGGCAGTGCAGTTGACGATCGCCGCGGTATTGGTAGGGGGCGGGGTTCTTGTCAGTCGCGGGCTCTTGGCGGCGCACTATTGGGCCCGCTGGACGGGGGTCGTGCTGTGCGCGCTGCTTTGCGCCGGTTCGGCATTGGGAACTGGGGGCTTGGCGCTCGCGTCCTTCTCCCTTTCCGCCGAGGTCGATGCGTCATCGAAACAGGCCAAGGCGGAGCAAACCAAGAACGGCGCGGCTGGAACTGCCGAGGAAGGTATTCCCTTTTCGCCGCGCAACTTCATGTACGGGATGTTTGCGATGTATGCGCTGCCGCTGGTGGTTGGACTGTTGCTGGGTGTTGCCGGCATCTGGTCGCTGGTGACGCGCAAGGCAGGCGAGTGGTTTGCATTCGCAGCTCAAATCCGCCTGGAGCATCGATTCATGAAAGAGCAGTTTAAGTAACGCAGATTCTCCAATCTCCGCTGGGTGCTGGCGAACAGGTTCATGGCCCATGATTTGCGTAATCGCAACGCTGAATTCGCCCAGGGCTGCCAAATCGGCTCAAATCTGAAGCTGCGCGGGAGGGAATCGCCCTCACCAGCCTCAATTGACCAGTTTTGCCAATCGCTATAAACTTATACGGCAGATTATCTTACGCATTTTTGGAGGCCCCCGCAGGAGGCGGCGCGGGCTATTTCGCTGGAGTCCCGCCTTCAGGCGGCTCTCGGGACCGCCTGACGGCGGGATTCCAGCGCCTCAGACCCCATTTCCAACTCAAGTCAGGTGAGCATCTTCAATGGAACTTTTGGAACAGGCCTGGGAAGGAGTTGGCAACTTCTTTGGCGGCCTCATGCATGGGTTTGAGCGGATGGTGACCGCCGTTTTCGGCTCCTCGAATGCGCGCTATGTCCGCCGTTTGCAGGCCCGGGTCGGTGAAATCAACGAATTGGAATCCCGCTACCAGGGCATGTCCGACGAGGAGCTTCGGCAGCAAACCAAGAAGTTCAAAGAACGCCTGAAAGCAGGCGAAACGTTGGATGATGTTTTAGAAGAGGCCTGTGCCGTCGCCCGCGAAGGGGGCCGCCGCTACCTGGGGATGCGGCACTTCGACGTACAGCTCATCGGTGGCATGGTCCTGCACAGTGGCAACATCGCGGAAATGGTGACCGGCGAAGGAAAAACTCTCGTCGCCACGCTGCCGGCCTATCTCAATGCATTAGCTGGCAAGGGTGTTCATGTCGTCACGGTCAAT
>SXOA01000034.1 GCA_005778405.1 Planctomycetaceae bacterium | reverse complement strand
CTAACCCTCTCCCAAGGGGAGAGGTGAACTCGCTGCCTCAATTATCGCATGGCCACGCGCACAGCGTCAAGAACGCGGGATTGCACATCTGGCAGATTGCCGGCAAGAGTCGCGCCCGCCGCCGCCTTGTGCCCGCCGCCGCTGAACTGCTCCGCCAGTTTGCTGCAATCGACCTGGCAGCGGCTGCGGAAGCTGATTTTATACGAGTCGGCGGAAAGCTGTACGAAGATGACTGCGAACTGCGTTCCCGCGATGGCCAGCAGCATGTTGATGGCGTCTTCCGTATCGCTGGGCAGCGAGCCGGTCTTCTGAAAATCTTCCAGCAGCACGTGCGTATAGGCCAGGCGTCCATCGAGCTCCGCGATGATACGCGCCAGAATGATGCCCCGCAGCTTCATGCGACCGAGAGTGTCCTGCTCGTAAAGGGCATTGTAAATCGCGGACGGCTTCGCGCCGGCGTCGATGAGCCTGGCGGCGAAGCGGTAGGTCTCGCTGGTCGATGAGGGAAAGCGATACCAACCGGTGTCGGTGGCAATTGCAGCGTACAGCGGAGTCGCCATTTTCTCCGTGAGCGTCACTCCGAGGTGATCGGCAGCCTCGATGACCAGGCGGCCGGTCGCTTCGGCCTGCACGTTTTTGAAAGCTTCCGCTCCCAAGTCATCGGAGCTGAGATGATGGTCCAGAATCATCTTCTTGGCTTTGGTCGCCTTCACCACTTCGCTCATCGGACCAAGCTGTGCCCAGGCGCTGGTATCCAGCACCAGCAGCACTTCGCGGTCGTCGAGATCCTTGGGCTTCACGGTTTGATGGATGACGCCGATTCGCTTCGCCGGGTCGATGAAGGCAATGTTTGGCGGCGTCGCCTGGCCATTCACGATGCGGACATCCTTACCCAGCGCCTCCAGCACATGCGCCATCCCCAGTTCGCTCCCCAGGGCATCGCAGTCCGGACGGACATGGCTGGTCAGCAGAAACCGCTGATGAGAGCGGATGAGTTCAGTGAAGCGAGGCCAGTTGATAGTCATGTGGGCAGGAGTCAGGGGTCAGGGGCATTCATTCGTAATTCGCCATTTGGAATTCGTCATTCGCAGCGGCGATGTCCTTGGCAAGCTGTGCCTTCAACTCTTCCGCCGCGCCGAACCGCCGAATGTCCCGCAGCCGGGCTATAAAGTCAACCTCGATCGGCTGGCCATAGAGGGAGCCGGCGAAGCCAATCAGGTGAACTTCCACCTTCACGGCTTGATCGCCAAACGTCGGATTCGGGCCAAGGTTGATGGCGGCCGGCCAGGTTCGCTCGGGCAGAATGGCCCGTCCGGCATAGACTCCCAGCGCGGGGAGGAGCGTGTCAATCGCGTCCAGATTTGCCGTAGGAAAGCCGAGCTTGGCCCCGCGCGCCGCGCCGTGCGTCACCATTCCACGAATCCGGTAGGGTTGAGTCAGCAGTTCCGCGGCCGCCGATACTTCCCCGGCTTGAAGCAACTTGCGGACGCGGCTGCTGGAAACAAAGTCACCGGAGACCGTGAGCGGCTCGACGATATCGAGCGAGATTTTGGACTCTTCGCACAATCCGCGCAGGACGTCGATGGTCCCCGCCCGGTTCCGGCCGAAGTAGAAGTTGGGCCCTTCGACCATTGCGTTTGCCGCCAGTGACTCCCGGACGATGCGGCGGAAGAAGTCTTGCGGCGAAAGGGCGAGCAATGCTTTGTCCGTCGGATACGCAATCATCGCATCCACACCAAGCTGCTGCAGGAGATCCGCCTTGCGGTCTGTCCAGGTCAGCGGCGGCGGCGCATGTTCCGGCCTGAGCAGCCGGACCGGATGCGGATCGAACGTGAAGACCATCGCCGGGCCGCCGAATTCCCTGGCCCTGGCAATCAGCCGCTCCACGATGCGGGCGTGGCCGCGGTGGACTCCGTCGAAATTTCCAATCGCCACCGCACCACCGCGAAGGGCAGCGGGAAAATCTAGGAGGGAGCGAAGTAGTTTCACATTGGCCAATCTATCGGATTGGCGCGCTTTGGGGAATCAATAGTCGGAAATCGAACCGTCGGGCAAGCGGCCGCGCGTCGGCCATTCGGGCTTGCTCGGCGTTTTGGCCAGTTCCGCCAGCTTCGCCTCGTCGATTTCGCAGCAGAGGCCTGTTCCCTGAGGTAGTGAAGCGTAGCCGTCTTTGTCGATGGACCAGTTTTTCGTCACCAGCCCCGGCGGCGAGATGCTGGGGTAGTACTCGTGGATCAAGAAGAACGGAACGGCCGCGCTGCAATGCAGGCTGGCCGTCGCCCCGAGATCGGTTGTCACGCAGTGCGGCGCGATGGGAACGTGGTAGGCCTCGCCGAGAATGGCGATCTTGCGAAGCTGCGTGATGCCTCCCGTGTGAGCACAGTCCACTTGCAGAATGTCGGCGCAGCCTTCGTGCAGGTAAGTGATCACGTCCCAGATGGTGCGGGCCTGCTCTCCCACGGCCAGTGGGATGCTGATGTGCTGCTTCAGTCGCTTGAAGACTTCGATGTTGCCGGGGACCGCCGGCTCCTCGATGTAAAGCAGATCAAAGGGCTTGATGGCCGAGGCGAGTTGGATCAAAAACGGCGGCGGCAGGGCGCAGTGGGCGTCGAACATGACGATCCCGTCGGGCCCGACTTGCTTGCGGGCACCTTCGATGGATTTCACAATCGCCTCGATCTGCTGCGGAGTGCCCGAGAACGGCTGCGGGCCGGCGCCGACCTTGGTGGCATTGGGAGTCGGATAGAACCGCACCTTGTCCCGCGTCGGCCCCCCCAGCAGTCGATAGACCGGTACGCCCCAGAGTTTTCCAGTGATATCCCAGAGGGCCATGTCGATGCCGGCCAGCGTGTGCGTCATAAACGGCCCGCCCCGGATGTCCCGATGCGAGCGGTAAATCTTCTGCCAGAGGTGTTCAATGCGGGTCGGGTTCTCGCCGTCGAGCAGTTCAAACAGCGAGCGGGCGAGGGTCGCCGCAACGAACGGCTCCAGTTGGTCGATTTCCCCCCAACCCGTCACGCCGTGGTTGGTTTCCATTTTGAGGAACACTTTCCGCATCATGGGGGTGGCGGTCAGCTTGGTGATTTTGATGGTCGATGTCTTGTCGCCGACTTTGGCCGCGGGATTGTTCGCGTCTTGGGCGCCGAGCGCGGCATTCATGCCCGGTCCAAAACTACCCGCGGCGAATCCACCCGCCGTCACGGCCCCTAGGGAAGCGAGCCAATCTCGTCGACTTGCCATTGCATGTTCCTCAAGCGTGGTTGTATTCCGTCACGGAAACTGAAAGCCTAATAATCGGCGATCGAGCCATCCTTCAGCGTGGCTCCGGGCCACTTATAGGTTTGCGGCTTCTTGGCCTCTTCCATCAGGAGTTTTTCATCGACCTCGACACCCAGTCCGGGACCGGGTGGCAAGCCGATATATCCTTCGTTGTCGAGCCTGAACTCCATCCGCGTAAGACCGGGTACGTTGAAGCCGGCATTCTGCGGATAGAACTCGTGAATCAGAAAGAACGGAATCGACGAGACCACGTGCAGGCTCGCCGCGATCCCCAGGAAAGTTGCCGTGCAGTGCGGAGCCAGCGGCAGGAAGTAAGCCTCGGCGAGCACGGCGATCTTCTTCATCTGGCTGATGCCTCCCGTGTGGCAACAGTCGGGCTGCAAAATGTCGATGCAGCCTTCCTGAAGATACGGCAGCATGCCCCAGATGGTCCGATCGCGCTCACCCGTGGCCAGCGGGATGGAAATCTGCTCTTTGAGTCGCTTGAAAACCTCGATGTTGCCCGGCACGGCCGGCTCTTCGATGAACAGCACATCGTAAGGCTTGAGAGCCGCCGCCAGTTGAATGAGCGTGGCGGGCGGAACGGCAGAGTGTGCATCGAACATTACGACGCCGCCAGGGCCGACCTTTTCCCGCGCCGCGGCAATTGCTTTCACCATCCGGTCGATGTCGGCGGGAGTACCGGAGTGTTCATAAATCCCGTGCGGGGGAACTTTGAGAGCCTTGTCCGTGTGATAGACCCGAATCCGATCGCGCGTCGGCCCGCCGAGCAGGCGATAGACAGGAACATTCCAGAGCTTGCCCACGAGATCCCACAGGGCAATGTCGATGGCCGCGATGGTGTGGACCATCAGCGCTCCCCCCCGCATGTTGCGATGCGCGCGAAACAGCTTCTGCCAAAGGTGCTCGATGCGGGTGGGGTTTTCGTCCCTCAGCAATTCAAACAGCGATTCCGCCAGCACTTTGGCGGGCCGCGGATCGACTCCCTTGAGATCCCCCCAGCCGCTGATGCCGTGGTTGGTCTCGATTTTCACGTAGACCACGGGACCCACCCAATACAGCTTCATGCCGGTGATGCGGATGCTCGACGAGCGATCCACGACCTGCGCCGCGGGATTCTTCTCGTCGCCGACCGCCTGATTGACAAATGCAAGTCCCGCCGCAGCGGCCCCAAATCCCGTGAGGAGACTGCGACGAGCCTGGAGTTTTGAGTTTTCGTCCTTCATGAGAATCTCATCGCAGCCATAAGGGTTTTTTCAAATGTGAACGTTTGTAACGTATTCGCACCGCAGGACTTACCGCCAAATCGGGGTCGCAGCCCATAAGGGTTGGCCTTATGGGGGGTCGGGCAAGTTATAAGCTGTTTTTCAAGCGGTGTGCGTCGCAAAAATGTGTTGCAAGTCATGGTTTGATAACGAGTTACAATTCCTTTGTCGTCAATTCCTCCGAAAAAGTTATAAGCCGCCATTCGGGGACGCCGGATTGTGCCTGAATCTCCGGTCGACAGGCGCACGGCAATTCCGCGCGCAAGCCAAGCCCGAAGACTATGATGCGCGAAACTGCACTTTTATTCAGTAGCGTAAGAAATATTTTTGGGGCCAAGAGGGAAATTGGAGAACCCAGTCCGCTCATTCTGAAGACGGACATTCCTGGTAGTGATACCTTCTGAAAAGGCTGCCTAATCGCTAGGCAGGTTTTGGCCGGTTGCTGAAGAGTTTGGCAGCGACTTTGTCGTGTACTTCATTCAGCGTAGCCTGCTGAAAATGGAGGGTGCCGGTCGCGGTTCTTTCGATTCCTTTCGACCAGATTTCGCGAACCGCACTTAGGACAGCATGGCGTTCCGGTATCGCTACGGCACTTTTTACAAACCGACGACTCGCACTGTTGGCATAAGAAAGCTGCCGCGTTTGTCCGGCAGTGGCCGCAAACCGCTTGGGGCATTTTGCAGCCCAATAGGCCACACGTCATCGAGTAAATCAGATTTTGCAGACTGTACTTCATGAGGAAACGGGGAAGGGCAACAGACAACCGGATCTGGGCCAAACATCGGAGGCCAGCCGTTTCCAAGCGGCTTTGCGACAGCATCCCGTTTAGCCCACCAGTTCGGCAATCGGTTTTCCCTTGTCGAGCATGTAAGTGGGACGGCCCGAGGGGCTTTGGAACTGAAGTTGCCCGTCCAGTCCCAGCACGGAGAATATGGTCGCCATCAAATCCTGCGGCGTGATGGTTCGGCTGGCGGGATGGTCCACCTTGGGGGCGGATTCACCCACGACCTGCCCCATTCGTAAGCCGCCGCCGGACAGGGCCAGCGTGCTCAGCGGTGCCCAGTGATCGCGCCCGCCATTCTTGTTGACCCGTGGCGTGCGGCCAAATTCACCGCTAATGACCAGCAGAATCTTTTCGGCCAGGTCGCGCTGTTGAACGTCCTCGACAAATGCGGAAACCGCCCGGTCGAGCTGTGGCGAGGTACGTTCCATGCTCTTCGCCAGATTGCCGTGCATGTCCCAGCCGCCGTACGAAATCGTCACAAATCCGCAACCGGCTTCGCAGAGGCGGCGGGCGGCAAGCAATTGCGAGCCGAGCTGATTGCCGTAGCGTTCGCGAGTCGCGGGGCTTTCCTTGGAGATGTCAAACGCCTTGGGGGCGCTGCCAAACATCAGGTTGAAGGCTTGCTGCTCGAATTTCGACATCCCTTCGATCTGGGTACTGGCTTCGGTGTGACGCTGCGCGGCGTCGAGCGAAGTCAGCAGGTTGCGGCGATTTTCCATCCGCTCCGTCGGGAGTGAAATCGACATGTTTTTGCGGGCCTGACCCTCCTGATCGAACGGTCCATAGGCCGAACCCAGAAAGGCTGGCCCGCCGCCGGCCCGAATTTCCCCCATGCGAACATAGGTCGGAATGCCGGTGGCCGTGTTGCTCGCGCCCCGCACGCGCGACAGGATCGAGCCGAAGCTCGGCCGGCTGGGAACGCCGCCGTTATCGACCACTTTGTTGTCGTACCCGGTCATCACAAAATGCGTGCCGCCGGCATGACCACTGTTGGTATGAGCAAAGGAGCGGACCAGCGCCATCTTGTCGGCGACGCTGGCGATTTGTGGCAGCGTGCCCCCAATCGTCACGCCCGGAATGGAAGTTGCCACCTCGCCGGTCAGGCTGCGATATTCCGAGGGAGCCGTCATCTTGGGATCAAAAGTCTCGACGTGCGTCGGTCCGCCACTGAGCCATAGCCACACCACCGCGGTATCTTTGGTGACCTGTCCGCTTGCCGCCGCATTGGCCCGCGCTTGTAGAAGCATCGGCAGGGTGAGCGCCCCCGCTCCCAGTGTTCCGACCTTGAGGAAGTTTCGGCGGGAGAGACCTTCGCAGTTTTGAGTCCGGCCGGAAGTGATCAGGTTGAGCACGGCAGCTTCTCCGAAAGTGGGTAGAGGCCAATTACAGATGGATGTTTTACATCAGTCGTCGTTGATATGTCAAGGAAAACTTGGCAATAATTCTTGGGGATCGTCCTCCAGCAAGAGTTGAAGCTCCAGATCGAGCGCCGACCGCCCGTCAACAACCCAAGCGATGCTCTGTTAAGATAAAACTCGATGAGCGACCAGTATGGTTCGTCTCGGCAGTGAGGACCGTTGATGGTTTCCATCATCGACTCCAGATGTCTTGTCACCCGATATTCCTGGCTTTACCCCGGAGACCACATCCATGAGCTTCCGCCTTTCTCTCGCCGCTATCCTCCTCATCGCAGCGTCCGTGCAGGCCCAGGAAAAATATCGCGTCTACCTCGGCACGTACACCGACAAAGTGAGCAAGGGCATCTACCAATGCGAGTTCAACCTCAAGGACGGATCTCTGTCGGCGGCGACGCTGGCCGGCGAGACGGGGAGCCCATCTTTTCTCGCGTTTCATCCCAACAAGAAGTTTCTCTATGCGGTGAACGAAGAACAGGCGACCGTCAGCGCGTTCGCTATTGATGACAAGACGGGAAAACTGACCTTCCTCAATTCGCAACCGTCCCAGGGAGGAGCGCCGTGTCATCTCGTCGTTGATCCAACGGGCAAAAATGTCCTCGTCGCCAACTACACCGGCGGAAGCTGCATTTGCCTGCCGATCGAAGCGGACGGCAAACTCGGCCCGGCGACTTCGTTTCAGCAGCACATGGGAAAGAGGAAGAACGGGCACTCGATCCACGTCGATAAGGCCAACAAGTTCGCTCTCTGCTGCGACCTCGGGCTGGACCAGGTCATCGTTTATGCCTTCGACGCCAAAAAGGGGACACTGACCCCGCACGGGGCGTTCGACACGCCCAAGGGGGCCGGGCCGCGGCATTTTGCCTGGCATCCCGACCACAAGACCGCCTACGTCAACGGCGAGTCCGATCTGACGATCATCGCTTGCGATTATGACGCGGACAAAGGGGCTCTGACGCAGAAGCAAGTTCTGTCCACACTACCCAAGGACGTTGCGCGCAAGGGGGGTAGCACCGCGGAGACCGTCGTGCATCCGTCGGGCAAATTCGTCTACGTCTCTAACCGCGACCCGTACAACTCAATCGCGATCTTCTCCATCGACCCGCGGACGCGGGAGCTGAAAGCCGTGGGACACCAAAGCCTGGGCGTGAAGACGCCGCGGAACTTCGCCATCGAGCCAACGGGGCAGTACATGCTGGTGGCAAATCAATCCGGTGGCAATGTGATTGTGTTTCGCATCGATCCGGCCTCCGGCGAACTGAAGCCGACACAGGCCAGCGTGCAAGTAGCCAATCCGGTCTGCGTACGGTTCATGGAGATCAAGTGATCTCAGCATTCTGGCGCATCTACGGCGAGAATCGGTTTCCACTCCGCCGGAAACGACCCGGAGGCGCTATGCACGATGGGGATACTCAGAAAGAAGCAGAAACGTTGCAGCAATTCTACGCAGCGCCCTTGTAGGAATTCTGGGGAACAAGCCCCCCATTCCACGAGCATTTGGAACCTACCGCCAAGACCCTGGGGAAAATCGCATCTGGGTACATGGCCTTAATTAGCTTAGTGCCCCCTGATGGACTCGAACCATCAACCCTCTGATTAAGAGTCAGAT
>SXOA01000033.1 GCA_005778405.1 Planctomycetaceae bacterium | reverse complement strand
GCACCTCGTCCACGATGTAGAGAATGCCGTGTTTCTCGGCCAGCTTTTTCAGCTCGCGGTGGAACTCCGGCGGCGGGACGATGTAGCCCCCCTCTCCCTGGATCGGCTCGACGATAATCGCCGCCACTTCGTGCGGGTCCACGGTGCGGCGGAAGAGGTATTCGATCTGGCTGAGCGATTCCATCACGGCCGATTCGTGATGGTCCATTTCGTGCCGGTAGGGGTTGGGGTAATCGACGTGGCTGACCTGCGGGATGAGCGGGGCGAAGCCCGACCGCTGCACGACCTTGCTGCCGGTGAGGGAGAGGGCCCCCATGGTGCGGCCGTGGAACGCGCCGAAGAAGGCGATCATATGCTGCCGCTTGGTGTGGTGGCGGGCCAGCTTGAAAGCGGCTTCGACGGACTCGGCTCCGGAGTTGGTGAAAAAGACTCGCTTGGGCTTGCTGCCAGGGGCGATTTCGGCGAGCTTTTTGGCGAGGTCCCCCTGCGGAGCATAGTAGAAGTCGGTCCCCGACATGTGGAGCAGCTTGGCGGCCTGGTCCTGAATCGCGGCGACGACCCGCGGGTGGCAATGTCCTGTGGAGCAGACCGCGATGCCGGCCGTGAAATCGAGAAACCTGTTACCGTCCACGTCTTCCATCACCGCTCCATAGCCGCGGGCGCAAGCCAGCGGATAGACGCGTGTGTACGACGGCGAGGTGAACCGCTCGTCGTTTTCAATGAGCGCTTTGGCCAGCGGGCCGGGAAGGGATGTTTTGAGAAAGGGAACCTGCGCAGCGGAATCAATAGCGGGCATGGCGACTATTTCCAGCGAATGAGCTTGGGAGTCCAGGACTGATCGATTTTGGCGAAAGCCACGAGGTAGCCGGTGCAGTGGGCAGCTTTCGCGCGAGTGATTTGGTCGGCAAGCTCCCGCTCGGTGACGCCAAAGCCTTGCAGCACGGCGATGAGACGTCCGGGGCCGATCGCTTTGCCGCCATTTTTTGGAGGGAGTGTCGCGAAACCGGCCAGCGCGTGCTGGATCCAGCCCGCTGGCTCTTTGTAGGCGGGAGTGTCCTGACCGAATTCTTTGTAGAGGAGTAGGACGCCGATTTGTGGCGCTGCTTCGGCCACCGGCATCAGTTGCTTCGTATATGCCTTCCAGCAAATCCCCTTGAAGCAGCCGACACCGGCACAAAGGGCGTCCTTGTCTTTGTCGTGTTCTTCGCACTCGGTGGTCCAGACGGGAATGACGTTGGTTTCTTTGGGCGCGAGCTTCTTGATCTCTGCGACAAATCGAGCCGCGGCATCATCGCCGAGCTTGGTCGCCGTGACGACCGGACCATAATCGGCCGTCCAGCGGCAAACCGGATTGCCGCAGCCGCAAGCGCTGGGAGAACCCTGCAGGTCGTTGAGGAAGAGATGCTTGGGAGGGGGCAAAGCCGCGAGCAGTTTTTTGCAACGGTCCAGGTGGGCGGCAAAAGCCTCTTCATACAGAATCGGCACCCAAGGATAACTCTTGATCGTCTCCCCTTCCTTGGGAAACGGAAAGTCTCTGTACAGCCGCCGCCATTCGGGATGTCCTTGCAAGCTGGCCATCCAGAGGGGGTGAGCATCGGCGAACTCCGGGGAATGGGCTATTTCCAACCAGTAGCCGAGATTCAACCCCACAGTCGAGATGCGATTCGCGGCAGCGACATCTTTCTGAATGGACTCTGCACTGGACGAGTTGATTTGCAGCACGATGGTCGAATAGCCGTCCCTCTTCAGGACACTGAGATGGTCCTGGGTTGCGTTCTCTGCCGTGAGGAGTGCACCGCGAAAGGGATCTGGCCCAAGCGGCTCGGCCGCAGTGGAAACAGCACTGAGGAATGTAGCGACGAGAATGGCGAAAGGGGCGGTGCGGGTCATGGGTTGGTCGCCTTGGCTCTGGCAGCATCGCGACGACGAAACAGGAATGCGGCCAGATGGGCACCGCAATAGCCGAAGACGGAGGCAAGGAGCCAGTGTCCGGTGGACTGAAAAGTCGTGCAACTGTCAGCCCAATTGCGGCCGGATGCATCCCAGACGGATGTTGGCGGATAGGAGGACCAAATGGAGTTGACGTTGACGAATCTGGTGTACCTCAAATCAAGGTCGTTCCCAAATTCCATTTGCTGACCACGGTTGAGCACAAACGGAGAATGTTGATCGCCCCACGCTCTCCATTCAAGGTGGGCCAGACCCTTGGTCGAAATCAAACTCGCCCCCAGGTTGTTAGCAGTCCAAGGGCTAAACATGATCGCCAAATACCCCGCCGCGAACAGCAACCAGCCATAAGCGAAGGCGCGGCGTGATCCGCCGTGCAGAGAGGCCCAGATGACCAGGCCGGTCATGCCGCTGAGCGTGGCGGTGACAACGATGCTGTGCCACCAGATGCCTGTATTGGCCATCGCCGCACAGGCCACGCTGATGAGGGCGATCAGCAGGAGCAGGTCGCGCAGCGAGAACTTAAGACTCATGGGGCGGCTCCGGGAGGAGTCGCGGCCGCTGTGGGGATGGCACGAGGCTGGCGTTCCGACCGCATCAGCATCAGGAGCGCCGCGAGGCCTCCCACTCCGGCACACAGCCAAATCAGCAGCCAGTGTCCGAGAGGTTGAAAGACGGAACTTCCCTGCGTCATGGTCGTGGCGAAGCCGAGCGTCGTTTGAGGGACTAAGGTAGGCTGGTTGGTGCCGGGGTTGCCTGTTGTGACGACCCCTGAGTCACCGAAGTACACGATGCCAGTCGAGGAATACGGCTGCGGCGAGGTCCAGGCAAGCGTCTGAAGTTGCTGCGGATTGCCATGCAGCATCACGTCTGCTTGCGCCAGCAAACGGCTGGAGAGAAGCGTGGGACCAACATTCGTCGAAAACCAAGGGCCCAGTGCGAGCAGATAATACGTCGCCGCGGCTATGACGGCCCCGCTGGCCGCTGCTCGGGCGCGACCTTGCTGGAACGTCACGACGAGCAGTCCCGTGAGCCAGGCAAAAACCGTGAGCGTCGTGAGGCCGCTGAGCCACCAGTCATTGCCGTAGAGCAGGAGGAAAAGCGACAACACGGTCCAGGCCAGGAACGCTCCGCATGTGCCGAGAATGGTAGTTCCGTTTCGTGTCATCGAAATCCTCTTCGCCGAGGTCAGGATGGACTCTCCTCACCCTCATCCATTCTAACGGCAATACACCTGCGCAGCCCAGAGTTCACGGCTAGACCCGTTCGAGCTGGAAAACGTGATAATGCCACGCGGGAACGTCCAAGTACAAGCCGTTTGTGGCTAAGTCCGCGCCGTCCCGCTCATAAGACTCCTGACCGATGCGATCCCGCAGCCGCCACTTTCCGAGTCTCATCTTGTCGTACGGCAAACGGACGTAACACTGGCTGGGATGCGGAGAATGATTGACCGCCACAAGCAATTTTTGCCCGTCCGTCGCTTCCCATCCACTGGCAATGAAGTTGGCGAAGGACTTGTTTCCCCCCCAAGCCGCAGTGCACTCGAGTTGTTGCCAGGTGCCATTGCGGACGGTGTCGCTGCGCAAAACAGCCAAGAGTCGTTCGTAAAACTCCCGCAGCAAGGGGTCGGTGTGTTCCGCGGGGGCGCGCACGAGATGAGGTGAGATCCGTTTCTTGCGACCCTCAAGTTGGCCTTGGTGAAAGAACCTCAAACCGGGCGATAGAAACGTCACCACCGCAGCGGCCCGATGTTGGGCCGGCGCGAACGCGGCAGCGGCACGCGGTTCGTCATGGTTCTCCAGGAATCGAGCCAGGCGGTCCTGAAAATCGAGTCCCGCTAGGAAGTGCTCTCGCACGCTGCTCGCATGACCCTCTCGCACCCGGTCGTATAGCCGCTTGTCGTAGCAATAGTCGAAGCCCTGCTGTTGCAGCGTCCATTCAAAATCCCAATAGACCTCGGCGAGCAAGACGAAGTCCGGATACTGTCGCCGAACCTGCTCGATGGCCTGCGGCCAGAACGGCAGCGATGCAAGGCCCCAAGTGCGCTCAAAAACCTCGGGGAGCACAAGCATTGCCATATCGCAGCGCACGCCATCGCACTGGCCGGCAATTCTCCGCAGCTCGCCAATCATCGCCTGTTGAAGCTCGGGGTTGCTGTAGTCGAGCTGGATCGTGTCTGGCCAGCCGTCAAAGTATGGGTCTCGACCGTGAGCGAAAAGCGCTGAACCTGTTTTCGTAGGCACCCGGAAGTAGTTTCCCGGCGCGCGGGCCAGGTCACTTTCGGTGCCGGCAATGAAGAATTCGGGATGCGATTCGACCCAGGGATGGTCAGGAGCCAAGTGGTTGGGGACGAAATCGAGCATCAACTTCAGGCCGCGCTTTTGCATCCGTTGCCGCAGCCGGGCCAGTGCCGGGTCGCCCCCCAGATCGGGATGGACGGTGTAGCCTTGGATGGCGAATCCAGACCCGGCGATGTCTTCGTCCTTAAGGTCGGACAGCGTCTCGGAAAATTCGTGCCGCCACTGCGGATTCGATCGCGAGATGGCTTGCGCGGCAGGGCCGGTTTGCCAGACGCTGAGCAGCCAAATCCAGTCGAAGCCTTGGCGAGAGAACTGATCGAGACCGGAATCGGGAATGTCATCGAGCGTCGCCCGGCGGCCGAGCGTGCGCGACAATTCCGTCAGCCAGACGCGCGTGTTGACTTGGTAGAGTGACGGATAGCGTACTTGTGCCACGTGGAAACCTCCCCGCAGAATGCACCGCGAAACAACTACCCGCCGGTATCAAATCCAGGGTACAGAGTCATCCCCCCCTCCCGTTAATATAGTCCGCGGGGCTGAGGCGTGGCCTTGGCAAAGGACGACCTGTTCTGTCACAACTGGGAAATGTCATCGGCACACAAACTTGCCGCAAGTTCGTTCAGCGGCGGAGCTCCTTCGCTGCTCACTGCCCGCCTGTTGGTCCTGGCGGCTGCGGTACTGTGGAGCAGCGGCGGGTTCTTTGCCAAGTTCCATGCGATTGACGATTGGCCGGGACCCCTGCGGGCGTTCTGGCGGGCGGCGTTTGCCTGCGTCATCCTGCTGCCGCTCATCCGTCGGCCGCAATGGAGTTGGAAGCTGATTCCGGCGACGCTGATCTTTGCCGCGATGAACTACACCTACCTCACGGCTATGGCCAAGGGGACCGCCGCAAATGCCATCTGGCTGCAAAGCACGGCTCAAATGTGGGTACTGCTGGTTGGGGTCTTGGTTTTTCGGGAGCGGGCCGTCTTTCGCGATTGGTTGCTGGTCCTGCTGTGCGGGCTGGGGATTGCTTTCATCCTCGCGTTTGAAGCGCAGGGCAAATCGTTGGACGCTGTTATCTATGGCCTTTTCTCCGGCATCTTCTACGCGGGCGTCGTCCTGTCGCTACGTCAGATGCGCGAGTTCGAAAGCGCCTGGCTCGTGGGACTCAACCACTTGGTGACGGCCGTCGTGCTTTCACCCTGGGCGATCTCCTCCTATCAGTCCGGCGAGCACTGGCCGAGCGGCTGGTTGTGGCTCGTGCTCGCGGGGTTCGGTATGTTGCAGATGGGGCTCCCCTACGTCCTCTTTGCTCGGGGCCTCAAAACCATCCCCGGCCACGAAGCGTCCGGCATCGGCCTCTTGGAACCGCTGCTCGTTCCGATCTGGGCTTATTTCGTCACTGCGGGCGAAGAAGTCCCCAAATGGTGGACACTCGCCGGCGGCGGACTGATCTTCACGGGTCTGGTGGTGCGGTATTTGGGAAGCGCGCGATCCGAGGTACAAGACAATTCGCCACCGACAGCAACGTAAGACGCAGTGCTTAGCGGACCAAGCGTCAGGCATTCTCGCCGCGCTGGCAATTCGACCTTGATCTATCCCTCTTGCTTCGCCAGGCGGAGATGACCCTGCAAGGATTCCTTGCCGCGGATAATGTAGAAGTCGATCTCGTCCTTGAGAATCGCCTCCTGATCCAGGATGTAGGAGATGTTTTTGAGCGAGATGGTTTCCCACGAGTGCAGTCCCACCAGCACGTCGCCGGGGCGAATTCCTGGCTGCCAGGCAGGGCCGTTCTGGCGAACATCAACCACTTTCAGGCCGCCCTGGTAGCGAGAATTAAGCTGCTTGACTTCACTTTCCTTCAGCACCGAGAGTTTGACGCCTAACCCGTCCCAAACGCGTTTGACGACCTCTCCCTCGTCAACGGGTTCTTCGCCGGGTAGGTCCGAGCCGTTCAGTTCTCGCAAAGAGCTTCCCTTTTTGTTCGGGACAGGCTCCTTGGCTTCCTTCTTTGGCTCGACCTTTTGGTCCAGCGCCTCCAGCAGGGCTTTCGCCTTCCGCATTGCCTGCGGCGAACCGCGGAGAATGACGGAATTCCTCCGCTCGTCGACAGCGACGCCTAGCCCGTCGGCTGGCAGGACCTTGGCCAGAACCTGCGCCACTGCTTCCGCGCTGTTGTGCGCCAGCCTGAAGATTTGGACAGAGTCGGAATCCTTGCTCGTGGCTGTCGCTATGTTGGGGTCGGTTTTTGTCGGGGCGGGCTGAGCGACCGCGCGACTGGCGACGGCATCCTGTATTTTTTCCCATTCAATTTTGCCCGCGTTTCCTGCCAGCAGCGTGTCGATGAGCTTGTCCCTCTTTTTCGCATCTTTTTCATTCAGGAAGGACCGCGTTTCTTCGGCCGTTGGGATGAGTCCCTTCAAATCGAGATACACGCGTCGCAGGAACTCCTCATCGCTCACCTTGCCTTCGCCACCCGGAGCGGCTGCCGCCCGCAGCCAGCGGATATGCACTTCCAGATCGATGAGTTTCGCCTGCAAGTCCGAAACTTGCCTGCGAAGGACGGCGTTTTCATCCCGCAGTCGCTCCAAATCGCCACTCGGTGGCGATGAAAGGATTGCGTCCCTGAACGATGCCGCTGCAGCCGGCGCGGGAGGGGCAGGAAGGATTTTCAACGGCACCACTGCCAGCAGAATCGTCTTGGTACGGCCGCTTCCCTTCTTAGGCTCTCGCTCGGTGATCACTAGCGTTTTGCCGACCACCGCTTCGACTTCCAGCTCGAACTTATTCGTGATGAATCGGGGAGTTTCGTCTCCTGTTCGCAACTTTGACTTCTTATCGAGCTCGGTGTGCCGGGCGTCGATTTCCAGCGTCAGCCGAGTGGGATCCTGGTCGCTTACAAACGGACAAATGACAATGGTCTCTCCCACCTCCCGATATTCCACGCGCCGCCGCGGATCCCCGTTGACGGTTTCTTCCAATCGCATCAGCGGAACCTCGCTGCCGATTCGGAGCATCGCTTCCACTCGGTCGAGGGTGACTAGTTTCGGCTTAGAAAGTACCGTCAAGGAAGCCGTCCTTTTCAGCGCGACTGTAAGCGTGGAATACTGCTTTGGTGAAAGCTCGGCGACAATCAAGTTCCCTTCGAGGCGGCAATGATCCTCCGAAGCGGCTTGGATCAGATCCCCCAGCGAGGATTCGGCCTTATCCAAGGCGGCGTGGTCCACCTGGCCGACGAGCAGTTCCAGGACGACTTGCGCGCCGGCGGGAGACGCTGCCGGTGGCGATTGATCGGGCGCAACTTCGTCGTGCTTTGCTTCCGCTTTAATTGGTTTCTCCTTCTTCGCCTTTTTGACTTTCGGAGGCCGCGGCTGGGCGGCGGTATCGGTGAGCGTGCTCTCCTGGGCAAAGGCAGCGGGGCGAAGTGTGATAAGCGAAAGACCGAGCACCGCGGCGAGCAGCGACAGCGGAGCGAACCACCGCCAGAGGCGCGAGACACCAGCAGACGGCTTTGGATGCAGCAGCATTTCGACTCTCCTGGAAAGGCTTGAGGGGTGGTCCCATAACGACAGAGCGGCAATTCCCCAGCGGGAAGTGTTGAGAGAGGCTTCTGCTTTGGCCCAGCTCAACAGTGCTTCCGCATATTCCACGGGGGCATCTCCCGCGGCAGCGGCGTCGGCGAGCAGTTCCTGGTCGATGCGAATCTGGCGGCGGAGCAGCCAATACAATGGATGCAGACAAAATGCCGGCAGCAGCAGTCGCTCCAGCGCGAGCAGCCACAAATCGCCGTGGCGAATGTGCGCCCATTCATGCGCCAGCGCCGCCCGCACGGCGGCTTTGTTGTCTTCACGGACGCTCTTCGCCGCAAGCAGAATGTGTGGCCGCCAGGCCAACAGCGCAACAGCCGTGGCAATCCGCTCGCTGGTTTTGAGTCGCGGGCGATTCTTGTTGGTGACCAGCCGCTCCAATTCCTGTTGTGACCAGGCGGGGACCTTCACCGCGCCGCGAATTAGGTGAAAAGCCCTCCAGCCGCCGATAAGAATGTAAACGAAGGCACACGTTGCCGCTCCCAGCCAGAACAGTGGCAGGAACAGCATTAGGTTGACGATCGAAATGGTCGTCAGGGGGGATGCGCCAGTCGGCAAATGGCCTGGAGAAAGTGGTGCTTCCACAACGAGCAGTGGAAAGCGGCTCACTTCCGTCCTCGGCAGCGGGTAGGTGGCATCTGCAGCAGTCTCCTCCGCAGTTCCTGCTGAGAGCACTTCCGCGAGGTGCTGTCTCGGCCAGTTGGGGAGCGCGATCAGCGCACCCAGAGTCACCAGTCCCAAGAGCGTCCCCTGTGCCACGGCCATTCTCGCCGCGGGCTGACGCAGGACTGTCATCGCCAGGCAGCTCGCCGCGAGGAGTCCCGTCCCCAGCACCAGCAGATCCGTCAGCCAAGTCGTCAGGAATGTCAGCACTTCACTCATGGCCGGCCTCCTTCGCGTTTTTGCGAGTTCTGCTGGGGGATCGTTCTTTAGCCTCGGCAATCAGTTTCTCTAGGCGCTCAATTTCAGTGGCGGAGAGCCGTTTGCCTTGCAGGGCGTGAATCACGTATTCGTCCATCGCCCCGTCAAAGACGTTTTCCAAGAAGCCTTTTGCCAGCGAGCGAAACGTATATTCCCTCTGCACTTTGGCGTGATAGGTGTAGGTCTTCCCGACTGCCGTATGCCCGACGAGCCCTTTCTGCTCCATCACCTGCAGCAGGCTGAGCACGGTGGTGTAGGCAAGGTTCTCGCCCCGCTCGGCCAGAGCGTCCGCAACTTGCCGGACGGTGGCCTCCTCGAATTGCCAGAGAATCTTCAGGGCTTGCAGCTCGCGTTCGGTGGGGGCGACAGTCATGGAGAAACGGCTTTCTACGGGTTGGACAGTACTTACGCCTCTAATAGTACTGGTTGGCCAGTAGATGTCAATATCGACCGCTGAGATTTCTGGTACCCGCAGGTTAAGATAGGGCGATGGAAACAACAGAAGCCCAGTCCGCCGAATCGCCGGATCTCGTTCTTCCTCCGGATACCCTTGCTGCCGCACTGGCCCGCCACCAGATTGAGCTCCCCGCGAAGCAGGCGGCGCTGGTGGAAAAATATGTCCGCGCGCTCTGGGAATGGAACGAGAAAATCAATCTCACGCGGCACACGGATTTTGAGAAATTCGTCAGCCGCGATCTGGTGGATACGATTGCGCTGGCCAAACACCTGCACGTTGAGGAAGAGGTGCTGGACGTGGGAACTGGCGGCGGCGTGCCGGGGCTGCTGTTAGCGATTCTGCGGCCGGACCTTACCGTGCACCTGTGCGACTCTGTACAAAAGAAAGCGAAAGTCGTGGAGGCCATCGCCCGCGACCTGCATCTCAAGGTCACCGTCTTTCCCACCCGGGCCGAAGAGCAGCTCCAGGAAACCCGCTACGACGCCGTCGTCAGCCGGGCCGTCGGTCCGCTCGACAAGATCCTCACCTGGTTCCGCCCGCACTGGGCCTACATCGGCCGGCTGCTGCTCGTCAAAGGCCCGAAATGGACTGCGGAGCACAACGAAGCGAAACGCCTGGGCCTGATGAAAAAGCTCGAGCTCCGCGTCGCCAGCGAACATCCGCTGGCCGGGACCGAGTCCAAAAGCGTCATCCTGAAAATCTGGCACCAGGGGGCGCGGGAGCGGTAGTGCGAGGGGACGCAAGCAATGTCCGTCGATTATTCCGGTCAGTCCGTACGGATCGCCATCTGCGCAAAAAAAAAAGCCCCGCTGGTGAGAGCGGGGCTTGGTGGTTTTCTTTGCTGGGCAGGCTGGAAGCCTACCCCACTTTAGGCGAACAGTTCCTTGATCACCTTGCCGCCGTTGGCGATCTTCATGGGGCGGCCGCTCTTGCTGGTGAACGTGGTTTCCAGCGAGATGCCGAGGGACTTGCAAACCGTGGCCATCACGTCTTGCGAGGTGTAGGGGTCGGTCTCGACCGAGGTGCCGTCTTCGTTGGTCTTGCCGACCGCCAAGCCACCCTTCATGCCGGCACCACCCAGGACCACGCTCCAGGAACGGGCCCAGTGGTCGCGGCCGCCGTTGCCGTTGATCCGCGGGGTACGGCTGAATTCACCCATCCAAATGATGGCGGTGTCTTGCAGCAGGCCGCGCTCGTCGAGGTCGCTGGTCAGGGCGGCCATCGCCTTGTCGAGCTCGGGGAGCTTGGTGGCCGAGAGGGTGCGGAAAATGTCGTTGTGGTTGTCCCAGCCGCCGAGGTCCACTTCGACGAACGGTACACCGGCTTCGACCAGGCGGCGAGCCATGAGGCAGCCGCGGGCGAAGGGGGTGGTGCCGTACTTGTCTTGGACGTCCTTGGGCTCCTTAGCAACCTTGAACGCGTCCATCTGCGGGCTGGTCATGAGTGCCAGGGTCTTCTTGAGAATCTTCTGGTGGTCGTCAGCCGCCGAACCGCGGTTCTGGCTGATGAAGCCCTTCTCGACGAGGTCCAGAGCGGCCATCCGCTGCATGAGGCGCTGCTCGTCCATTCCCATTTCCAGGTTGCGGACCTGGCCGTTGGAGCTGACGACGAAAGGAGAATAGGCCATGCCGAGAAAGCCGGGGCCTTCGCTGCCGCCGCCGACGGAGACGAACGGGGGAATTTCCAGGTCCATCGCCTTGGACTGGTCTTCAAGCTCGTGCGAGATGACTGCCCCGTAGCTGGGGTATTCAATATTCGGGTTCGGCACATAGCCGGTGTGCATGTAGTACCGGCCGCGCTGGTGGTCGGCTTCGCGGGTGCTCATGGAGCGGACGATGGAGAGCTTGTCCATGACGTTCGCGGTGAGCGGCATGTGCTCGCTGATCTGCATGTCACCCTTGGTGCTGATCGGCTTGAAGGTGCCGCCGGTGGCGGCTCCGGGCTTGAGATCCCAGATGTCCATGGTGGAAGGTCCGCCGCTCATCCACAGGAGAATGGCTGCCTTGTGCCGCTTCTTGAGGTCAGCGGCATTGGCACGGAGCGTCTGTGTGAGCGAGAGGGCGGGAACGGTAATCGCCGCGGCTCCAGCCATGTGGCTCATGAAATGGCGACGGCTCATGCCGGTAGGGGTGGTCAACATGGACTGATTTCTCCGATTTGTGGCGGCATGCCGCCGGGCTGGTTGCGAGCTACTGAAGTCTAGTTAAGGAGGGCCACAAAAGCCATCCTGCGATTGGTCTTAGTGTTGCAAAATGAACTCGTTAGTGTTCAGGACGACCCAGAACAAGTCTTGAAGTGCGGCGGTTGCGTCCCCTTTCCGCCATTCCAAAATCTTATTGGCGGCTTCAATCTCCCGATTGGTTGGTCCGCGGGACAGGGCTGCCTCGAAAATGTATTCGATCTTGCCGGCAGGCTTGAGGTTGCTGGTGGCAATCGTTTCCAGGAAGCTCCCCTTCTCCGTGCCGGTCGCCTTCTTGATCAGGTCGCCGTTGAACATCATCAGGGCCTGCGGGATGGTGCCGTTGAAGGTGGTCGCTTCGTCCCCTTCGTCGGTGCCGAAGGCGATGGTGAACTGCTGCAGCCAATCGCTCTTGGCCTTCTCCTGGTCTTCGTAGCTGCCGCGGGTCTTGTGGGCCTGCGTGGCGACGAGGAGCGACTCATACAGCTCTTCGGCACCCATGCCGCGAAGATAGAAGTGGGTGAACTTGGGGGTTTCGCCCAGCAGCGGGTCATCGGCCTTATTGCCAGGGACGCCGCGGCTGGAGAGGGAGTAGGGTTCGCTGAGGACGATCCAGCGAATCAGCTCTTTCAGGTTGAAGCTGTTCTTGCGGACTTCCTGGCCAAGGTAAGTGAGCAGCGCAGGATGCGTGGCGGCGTTGTGCGGACCCATGTCGTCAATCGGTTTGGTGAAGCCGTAGCCCATGAAGTGGGCCCACATCCGGTTGGCGATGGTCTTGTCCATGTACTCGGACTTGAGAATCAACTTGCCCAGCTCGGTGCGGCGATCGCAGTCGGACAAGTAGCCGCTCTTGCTGATCGCGGTGCCGTCCACGAAGACGGGAAAGGCACTTTCCAAGAGGCCGTTGCGGAGCTCGTAGTAGATGATGGCTTCGGTGGCGTCGCCACCCCCACCTTCGCCGGCGAAGTCTTGGTTAATGAGTTCGGCGGAAGCTACGTCGCGAGTACCGGGGACGAACTTGCGAAGAGCCCTGGTCTGCTGGACGAAAGCGTTGAATTCCCAAAACTTCTTCTGCTTCCATTCGTTGAACGGATGGTTATGGCACTGCGTGCATTGCACCTGCAGGCCAAGGAAAACCTTGGCGATCTGAGCAGTGGCCTGAGCCCCTTTTTCGTCCAACTTCATGATCAGGAAGTTGGTGGCCCCATTGTAGCCTTCCGCGCCGGGGGTGGTTTGGCCGGTGGCGGTGACCAACTCGTAAACCATCTTGTCGTACGGCTTGTTGCGGGCGAAGCAATCACGCAGGTATTTCTGCATGCCGGGGCGGCTGGTGAGCGAGTTCTGCTCGGTGCCGCCGTTGCGGCCGATGAGGATGTTGGTCCACTTGGTGGTCGCGGTGCGAGCGTATTCTTCGGTGTACTTGTCGTCGTAAAGGAGCTTGGAAACGAGCTTTGGCTTTTTGTCCGATTCTTTGCTGAGGACGAATTCGCGGAGCTCTTGCACCGAGGGAATGCGGCCGACGATGTCGAGATAGACCCGGCGGCACCACTCCTGGTCGAGCGCGGGGGCCGAAGGGGTGAGGTTGTTATCTGTCCAAACCGCGCGAATCTCTTTGTTGATGACCGCGACCTGCGGAATGTTGTAATCCGGGGCGGGTTCGTACTTTGCGACCTTGACCGGCTTTTCGGGGGGGGCCTTCTTTTCGACGGGAGCCGCGGAAGTCTTTTCAACCTTGGCCTTGGTCGTCTGGGCACTGGCAGCAGCAAGGGTGCTAAGCACAAACGAGGCGGTTAGTGACCAGACGGCAACTTGATGGATGGTGTGTCGTGTCATGGAGTTATCTCTACTACGCCAACTGCCGGACTGGACCTTCGTCCGTAAACCCTCAAGCGGCTGGGGAACGTGAAGGTACTCAGTGGCAGCTAAAGATTTCCGTAAAACCGGGAGGGCAAATATCAAGCCGTTATTGTAGCGGAGTCGCCGGCTCTTGCCAGGGAATTTCGAGGGGAATTGGGGGGCGGCGGGCGGAAAGGGCTTTGACCTGAAGGTTGTAGCCTTACTGCTGTGCTAGCAACAGGTTACGTCGAATAAACCCAGCGTCCGAGGAGCATCGTGGGGGCCAATAGCAGGGCGACTCCCAGACCAAGTTCTGGCCGCCCGGTCGCAAAAACGGTAATGGAAGCATCCAGCAGAATGAGCGAGAAAATGCACTGCTTGACCGCGGCCTGTACGAGCGGCGGCTCTGGGTTAAGGACAGCCTCCAAGCACCGCCGCTGACCAACCAGGAGCATCACCAAGAGCAGGAGCCAGAAGTAATTGACGTTGATGCCAGGATTGAGCTGTCGGGCGTGAATCAGGCTCCCCCACCAGCCGACAAGGACGACTCCCCCGATCATAACCGCCATTCCGCCGAGCAGATTGAGCAGGGGGCTGCGGCCCGCCTCTCCTTTGGCAAACCAGGTGACGCCGACGATGAATAGCCCAATCCCAGCCGCCGGCAGAAAGTCGACCCCTTCATAGAACAGAAGCCAACTGGGGCCAGTGGCGAGCGTCGCCACGCTCAGCCCCAACAGCACATTGAAGAACCGGCAGAGCCCCATCCCGAGTGGTCCCAGTGGCGTCTTTTTCAAAAATGCGTCATACAGCAGCACGCTGCCTGCCAAGAGCAGCGCGATCGCTCCGCTCCGCCAAGGGACGTCCGGCGCGGACTCTTTTGCCAAAGCTGCATAGCCCGCAACCGCGCCGAGAATGACACCGACCAGCAGAAGTCCAAACCCAAAAACTCGCGCGATGCCAATCCCAATCAGGCCCGACGGAAGCGGACGAAAGGGGCGTTCTTTCCGGTCGATCTCCACGTCGAACACGTCGTTAAGCACCATCCCCGCCATGTACAGACAGGCCGACGCGCCGGCCAGGCAGAGAAACACACCGATTTCATCGAGCGCCTGCCGCGCGACGAGAAACCCCATGCTCACATCGGCCAGCGCTGTGAAGACATTGGGCGCACGGCAGAGGCGGAGCCAGGAGAGGAGTTTGGAAGGAGCAGGATCAGGCATTTGGCGGCAAGAGAGGGCAATGCTAAATGTAAAATGCTAAACACTAAAGGCTAAATGTGTATGAAACACTTGAGATTTAGCAGTTAGCATCGAGCATTTAGCATCTCTGCTGGAATTGTCCCGAAAACTTTTCGCGCCGCTTCAGCATATCGCGGAGTTCTCGCCTCCGGGAGTAACGCAAAACAAAGCGGCGAAGCACTTGGCCGTGCTTCGCCGCTTGATTGACTTGAGAATAGGGATTCAGCAGGGATTAGTACCGGTCCCCGCCTCGGTCACCACCTCGTCCGCCCCGATCTCCCCCACGGCCACCGCCGCCGTAGCCTCCTCCTCCACCGCCGCCTCCGTATCCACCACCACCTCCATATCCGCCCCCGCCCCGTCCACCGCGGCCTCCACCACCGCCGCCGCCTCCATAGCCACCACCTCCTCCATATCCGCCCCCGCCTCCCGTCTTGGGGGCCCGTTCGCGGGCTTCATTGACCACCAAGGGCCGCCCGTCGCAGTCGTGTCCGTTCAGGCCGTTGATCGCCGGCTCGCAGTCGGCATCGTTCGCCATCTGCACAAACCCAAAGCCGCGGCTGCGGCCCGTTTCGCGGTCCATGACCACTTCGGCCTGACCGACTTCGCCATACTGCTTGAAGAGCTCCTCGAGCTCTACCGACCCATACGACCAGGGCAGGTTGCCCACATAAATCCGCTTCGCCATTCTGACAGATCCTTAAACAAATCAACCAAAAGAACGAACAAGTTATCACTATCGCCCGAAGCAAAAACTCCAGCGCGACGAGCCGCGGCCACCAAGGCCGGGAACTGTTCACTGTCGAAATATACAAAAGGGGCTAGCGGCGGGAAATACCGCTCCCCAAAAATGTCTATTCCGGCAGATAATTCAGCGTGTAATACGCCGCGGGATGCAATAGCGGCTGCTTATCCGTGGAACGAATCCCGTCCAGGTGCAGTTCGTGGACGTGTCCTTCCTGGAGCTTGTCGATGGTCAGACGCACGCTCATTCCATCCGGGGCGACCTCAGCCTTGGTGATGGTGGGTTTGGTGGCGTCGACTTCCGGGCTGCCGTAGTCCGCCTGGTAGATATAGGTGTAGGTCGACAGAGAATAGGACTTGGGATCGGCCGCCGTGGCCGAGTCGACTTTCTGCGTGAAGGTGAGCTCAAAGCCATCCTTCTTGGCATGCATTTCGTGAACTTCAAACGGCGTTTTGCCCGTCCAAACCAGGCGGTCCAGCGAATAGGGCTTGCTGCCGCGGGAACCCCAGCCGCGGTTGGTGCCGCCGACGAACATCGAGCCATCCTTGGTCATCAGGAGCGAGAGCGCCCCAGAGCCGCACCCCTGACGGAACGGAAAGCAGGCTCCCTGATAATGTCCCTTGACTTTTTCCAAAGCGACCCGCATCACCGTGCTGTGAGCCTGGTCGGCGACGAAAAGCTGATCCTTGAAGGGGCCGAATTTGCCCCCTGTGGTATCACAGGCAATTCCCGCGGCGGACTGCCCCATCTTGGGATAGGGAAAATAGCAGGCTGGCGGCTCGAGCTCGGGAATCTTTTTCGTCTCCACCATCATGCGACTTTTGCTCAGGGGATCTTTGGGGCGAGCGCCGATGGCTCCGCCGGTCATTTCGTACCAGCGATTGCCGCCGGGGTGCCCCTGGAACGAGCCGGGCTTCAGCCATTTCAGACTGCACGCGCCGTTCCACGGCCCTTGATTGTCGGTATAGAACATGTCTCCCACGGCGTTGGCCCCGATGCCCCCCGGCGAACGGATGCCGCTGCACGTGGGAATGACTTTTCCATCCGGCGAAATCCGGAGGCACCAGCCGCGATACTTTTGCTCGCTGGTAAACGAGCCGGTGAGGCAGAGGACTACCCAGATATTGCCGTCTTTATCGAAACTGGAACCGAAGGCGTATTCGTGATAGTCGCCGGTTATTTCCCAACCATCGCTGACGTTTTCAAAGAGATCCGCCCGGCCGTCGTTATCGACGTCCTTCATCCGAGTCACTTCGCACCGCTGTGTGCAATAGAGCCAGCCATCCTTTTCGGCTAGGCCCAGCACTTCGTGCAGCCCACCGGCGAATTTCGTGAACTCGACGTCGGTCGGCGGAACAGCAAACGGCTTATCGACGACAAAAATGTCGCCTCGGCGAGTAGAGATCGCCAGCTTGCCGCTTTTCAGCAATTCGAGCCCGCCGGCTTCGAGGTTCACGTACTCGGGAATGGGGAATTCTACGAGCTTGTAGTAGTCCTCTTCCTTGGGAGCTTGTCCTACAGCGATGGAGGAAACAAACAGTAGCGCGACAAATAGTAAGGTGGCACGAATCATAATATCAACGGATAGGAGAACAATTGATTTTGGAAGTTGCAGTACCAATCAAACGCCGCCGCTCGGCGAAATAAGCATCTCGGTAAATCTCTCTTTGTTTTGGATCCGCCGGATCAAAGCCGGCCTCGCGTAACTCCGCTTTAGCGTGCTTGCTTTTCCAGGAATGTTTCAAGGCATGCTCCGTGGCGATCTGCTTCAGCCTCGCTTCCGAAAACTCTTCCTCCGCAGGCTCCATTTCCACCGACTCGTCCACGGGTCGCGGCACAACTGCGATGGGCAAGTCATCGAGGATTGCTCCTCGCACAAACTGCTGCATGTTCGCCAGGGCCTGCGTCCTGGTGAGGACCGTCCGGACGTTGCTGCCGCTGACGATGAACACTGCCCCACAGGGGGCGAGCCAGGATTCATCGCCGTGTTTTTGTCCTCCCCACGGAATGGCTGCCGCCAGCTCCGCGTCGAGGTCAAACTCATCAAAACGCTCGAGCCAACGATCCCAAGCATGACGGGTCATCTGCTTTTTCATCTGCATCGATTCATCCTCCGTGAATGTACCGTGAGCTTTCAGAACTACCACTCAAACTCCTGCGTTATGCGGGCCCCCTTTCCTTCAAACACCACCGGCACGAGCAGCTCCTGCTTGCCGCTATTCTCCCTGACGAGCGGCTTTTGATTCGAGCCGATTTTCATCGTCCATTGGCCGTCGATTTTGTAGCTCCCGCCGCCGAGTTCCTCAATCTTGCCGGCTGCCGCGGCGCGGAAGTAAAAATTGGGGACCGGCTTCTCGGAAGCCAGCGACAGCGTCCGACGGAAGACATAAACATCGGCGTCGCCATACGGCGCCGGATAATCAGTGATCTTGATGTCGCCCAGCGAATAGGTAAACGTCGGACTGCGCTTCTCGCCCAGTGAATAGCCGCCGAAGCGGTATCCCTGTTCCTTGGCGGTCGCGCCTGGCCACGGTGCCTTGTCGTTTTCGAGCGCGGCGAAAGAAACGCCGTCCGTCAACTTAATGACGTTATCTCCAAGCGGCGGTTGGAAGCCCGCGCCGCGCCCTTCCCAGTGGCGGGCGGCGTCGATGAACGCTCCTTGCCAAATCATCGCCAGCCGCAGGTTGTTGGCGTCGAATGCCAGATTGAGCTTCTCAGGATAGCCGACGCCGATGGCTCGCGGCCCGGCCCCTTCGATAAAGTTGCGATACATGATCGCTTCGTCATAGGCGATCAACTCGATTGCCCCGGTGACGAGACCGACCGGCAGAATCGCCTTGTCTCCGTCGCTCAGGTAGGCCCACATCGAGCGGTCCTGCTTGTCCACGCTCCCGTCCAGAATCTTGGGAAGCGTGGTCTGGCCATCGGGGAAGACGTTGGGCATCCGCGTCCCCGGTCGGAACGCCAGCGGATTCTGCATGTAGTGATGGAACCATTCTGGCCGCAGTCGTTTGGTCATCGTGGTCAAACTCAGGGCTTGAATTCCCGTCGATTTCTTGTCCGCGAACGTGTGGCACTTGATGCAGCCGAAGGCCTGTCCCCCCACCAGGCGGCGGCCGGCGGCTTTGAATTTCTTGTCGTTCTCATCTACCACGTCGAGCCTGGGAATGGGTTTGAGACTTCCCTTGTCCACCTCATCCAGCGCGGTGACGAGCGAGCCGACGTTGGCTGTGCCGAATTTTGGCATCCGGGTGAACATGTACGGCCGGTCCTTCGCCCCTTCGTTGAAAACCGTCTGCATCCACTCCGGCCGCAGTTTAGCTCCCACTCCCGCGAGTGGCGGGGGCAGACGACCTTCATCCCCCATTTCCGGCATGTCCGATTTGAAATGCGGGTTGCGGGCTTCTTCCACGCCGCCGAGTTCACCCCGGGTGTGGCAGGCGACGCAATTGAAGCGGACGAGGTTTTGCGAAATCAACTCTTCGCTCGCCAGTCTTCCCACCTGGGGTTTCCGTGGGGGACCATTGATACCCGCAATCGCTGCGGTGATGGATTGTTTCTGCTTGGCATTAAGAGCATAAAACGGCGTCTTGGCAGGCGATTCCGCCAAACAGCCGCCGTTCCCTTTGAGTTGAGCGATCGCCGGAGCTGTCAGCTTCGAAACAAGCTGCTGGCCGTCCTTCTTCAGATTGTGGCACGACGCACAGCCGAGCGTCGTGAAGTACTCTTTTCCCTTTGCGGCCAAATCGTTGCTCACGACGAAAGCTCCCTCTTCGGGCTTATCGGGCTTCTTGGAAGGGGGAGCGGCGATCAGCGTTTCCAGCTTCTGCTGCGGCTGGCCTTCCGCCTGGTATTCCACTTGCAATGTTTCCTGGCCCCCCGCTTCAAAATACTCCACGGCCACGGCATGCAGGCCCGCAGTGATTTGCATCTGCTTCCGTTTTTGCTGGAAAGGATGGACGCCGTCGTTATCGATGACCAGCTTTCCGTCAATGAACAGCCGCGACCCGTCGTCGGAGCCAATGAGGAACAGGTAATTGCCCCCCTTGGGAATGTTGATGTGTCCATCGAAACGCAGGGCGAAATTGTCCGTCTTCTTCGTCACGCCGACATCAAAGCCGCCGGCTTCGCCCACTTCCTTGGGAGTAAGCTTGCTGAAGTCCGGCAGCTTGTCCCACGAGCCTTCGTAGAGGGCGAATTGCAGCCCCGAGCTGATGTCGAGATCCTTGAGCAGGAACGAGGCGATGTCGCGCGCGTCCTGCGGCTCCAAGTTCAAATGCGGCATCCGTCCGCCCGGACGAACGGCCAGTGGGTCCGCCAAAAACTGTGTCAGCCCCGGCACCGTGAACTTGCGGCTGGGGGTGCCGATAGGAATCGAAGTCGGCAGCGGATCCTTCGGCGAATCCTCTTTCCGGGGATCGTGGCAAGCCAGGCAGCCGATGTGGTGATAGAGGTTGTCGCCGCGGTTCACGCTTTGCCGTAGGGCCGCCGACTCGGCAATGGTCCCGGTGGTAGCCAGGAAGTGAACGATCGCTTCGGCTTTCTCCTTCCGCTCCGCCTCCGGCAAACCGGCCAGGACATTGGGCATCGTCGTCCCCGGCTTGGTCACCTGCGGATCGGCCAGAAACTTGAGCAGATAGTTCGACCGCACCCGGCTGCCGACGGAGTCGAGGACGGGGGCCTGCTTCTTCTGGATATAGGAATCCAGCGATTTGTCCGCCGCGTGGCACGACGTGCAATTGAGCTCCCCAAGTAGCAACTGGCCGCCGACAACGGCGTCCCCCTTCTCGCCGGAATGAAACCGCTCAAAGCCGATGACACGAGGATGGGCATCCGCAGCCTGCAAAGTTGCCGGGCCGGCAATGACAAGAACCAAGCAGGCGAGAAGAAACTTGGCGGGCATCCAGCAATCTCCAGGCGAGGGGGTCGGGAAGGGTTTTCGCGGTACCAACTCTGGATGGCCAAGGAACGCGGCCGCGAAAACCTTTCCCGACCCCGTGGGCAGCGCGAACGGGGTCAGGAGGAGTTTCGCGGCCGAGTCCTTCCAGAGCACAAGTCCCTGGAACGCGAAACACCTCCCGACCCTTTGAGGTGGGCCAACAAGTTATGTCGCCTTGCCAATGGGCGTGTCAACTACAGATAGATTTGGCCCGCGGATTTCGGCAGCAGCATCGCTAGCGAGCGAGGTCACGAACCTTTACTGGACGGCTGATTCGAGGCAAACAGAGCCTTGACTTCCGGCCGCCGCAAGACGATCAATGCCCAAATCCCGCTGATCAGACTGAAAACATAACAGCCGCAGAACGGCGAGATTCCGGCCCACGCACCGACAATTGCGAGCCAGCAGCGTTTGTGCTGGTGCATGCTGATGCCGCCGGCGAGCATCAGCAGGCATTGAAGCACCATCCATGGTGCCATCACGATGGTAGTCAATGTTGGTTTGTCTATGGGACTGAAAATGACGAAAATCGCGTCAACCAAATTGACAATCACGAAGAGAAGTCCCAACGCTCCAATGATGTTTTGTGCTTGCGCCGCAAAGTAAAGCGCATCCTCGCCAGGCCGCCGCGACGGGGAAGCAGGAGATTCCGCAGGCATCGCTGGCGATTGATACGGATTGGGCTCGCTCACATTCGCTCCGCGTATTGACAGAAAACCTTGGGAGCATCAGCCTACAAGGGTCCATCTCCCCTCGCAAGTTTAAGCCATCCATGCCTACCGTCGCCATCCTCGGTGCGTCTGCCGACCGCAGCAAGTTCGGCAACAAGTCCGTCCGGGCCCATCAGCAGCAGGGGTATACGGTCTATCCCGTGAATCCCAAGGCGGATGTGATTGAAGGGCTGAAAGCTTTCAAGTCGCTGGCTGAAGTTCCGGCAGGGAAGCTCGACCGGATCAGCGTCTACTTGCCGCCCCAAGTGGGAATGGTCGTCCTCCCCGAAATCGCCGCCCGCGGCTGCGACGAGCTCTGGCTCAATCCCGGTAGCGACAGCGATGAACTCGTTGAAGCGGCGCGAGCCAAGGGGCTGAACGTCATCCAGGCCTGCAGCATCGTTGATGTCGGTGTGAGTCCCCACGACCTCCACTAATCAGCAAACGCCATGACCACCATTACCATCCGCGACAACGGCCCGCTGGTCATCCAAGGCCCCCTCACCGTAGTCGACGCCGCCGGAAACCAGTTCTCCATCCCCACCGAAAAACCGACCGTCGCCCTCTGCCGCTGCGGCCAATCCAAAGTCAAACCCTTCTGCGACGGCAGCCATAAAGCTTGTAGCTTCACGGCAGCAGAGCGGGCACCAGCAGCCCCCGCAGCCTCATAAATTCCTCCGCGTCCCTCAGCGATCTCCGCGGTGAACCTCTCCTCCCTTGCCACTCTCCTTCTCTACTCCCCTTCGTTTCCTCCGTTACCTTCTGTTCAAATCTTCCCCGCCGCCAACGTCATGATCGACCCCAGAACCCTCAGCGGCTTTCGCGACTACCTTCCGGAGGCCATGATTCCGCGCGAGCGGCTGATAGCGACTGCGCAGCGGGTTTATCGGAGCTTCGGGTTTTCGCCGATTGATACGCCGGCCCTGGAATACCTGGAAATTCTGACCGGCAAGGGGAGCGAAGAGACTGACCGGCAGATGTACCACTTCGCCGACCAGGGTGGCCGGATGGTCGGCATGCGGTTCGACCTCACGGTGCCGCTGGCCCGGTTCGTGGCCCAGCACGCCAGCGAGCTCGGCCTGCCGTTCAAGCGATACCACATCGCCACCGTCTGGCGGGGCGAGCGGGCTCAGCGGGGCCGCTACCGCGAGTTCATGCAGTGCGACTTCGACACCATCGGCACCAAACACGTCGCAGCCGACATCGAGACGGCCCTCGTCATCCATGAGCTGCTCAGCGCGATTGGCAAGTCGTTTGGCGGCGAGTCGGGTAAGAAGCTGGGCTTCTCCATCCGCGTCAACAATCGGATGGTCCTCAGCGGCCTGCTCGCCAAGCTGGGCCTCGCGGAGAAGAGCGTTCCCATCCTCCGCTCGCTCGACAAGCTCGGCAAAATCGGCCGCGAAAAGGTCGCCGAAGAAATGGCCGCCGCCGCCGGAACGACGGCGGAACAATCCAATCAAGTTCTCAGCCTGGCGGAGCTGAGCGGCACCAACGACGAAGTCCTTTTGCAAGTGGAAAAGCTCGTCGCCGGAAATCTCACCGGCGAAGAAGGGGTCCACCGGCTGCGAGAGATTCTCGCCGGTGCAACGGCTGGTGGAGTGCCAGCGGATGCGCTGCAGGTCGATGTCTCCAGCGCCCGCGGCCTGGACTATTACACCGGCGCGGTCTTCGAGACTTTCCTCACCGACCTCCCCACCATCGGCAGCATCTGCTCCGGCGGCCGGTACGACAACCTGGCCAGCCTGTTCACCAAGCAGGAACTCCCCGGCATCGGCGCATCCCTCGGCCTCGACCGGCTGCTGGCAGCGCTCGAAGAGTTGGGGCTGATTGAAAACGTCCGCACCCCCGCTCCGGTCCTGGTCGTTTATTTCGACAAGGACCAGCTCCCCGCCTATCTGAAGATCGCCCAGGCGGTCCGGGCCGCCGGCATCGGCGCGGAGCTCTTCCCCGAGCCCAAGAAAATCGGCCAGCAGCTCCAATACGCCGACCGCCGCGGCTTCCGCATCGCCCTGATCGCCGGCGAACGGGAGCTGGCCGCCGGCACCTGCCAGGTCAAAGACCTCGCCAGCAAAACCTCCGCCGAAGTCCCCCTCGCCGTTATCCCGGCAGCGATCGCCAAAATCTTGGCGGGGTAAAGGGGTCGGGAAGGGTTTTCGCGCGGCAGAGTTTGCCCTGCGAAAGTCGCTGCCGCGAAAACTCTTCTCGACGCCGTCTCCCCGGCACGCGAAATAAGAAGTGGGTATCTCTCTCCGGGAAAACCCCTCCCGACCCCAACCATCTTCTCCCGACAGGGAAACTATTTCGAGAAAAATTCGTGGCGAGCCTTATAGTGCACATATGAATATGTATACAGTTGGATATAATGGGGCCTGCGACGTGTGTGGTCCACCTCACACGAGGGAAGCCAATGTAGGGTGCATGAGCGCAGCAAAATACACGCGTATCGCAGTCGGATATCAGGTGAGCGGCTATCCAAGAAGAAAGCTTCAATATGCGTGCCTGGCGCGTTGCTTATGCACCCTACTTTGCGGCACAATGGCGAGTCTATTGATGATTCCGTTTCTGGGCAGGCTGGAAGCCTACCCCACTCTAAGGGTTCCCCCGTGAAGTTCACTCTCTCCTTCTCTCTGTCTCTCCTTCTCTCCTTCTCTCTGTCTGCTTTTGCGCAAGAAACGAAAGCCCCCGCCCCCCCGCCCAAATCCAACCCCCTCAACGAGCCCATCGGCGACCCCGGAATCACCCCAGCCGGTGCCGACGGCAAGCCTCTGAATCTCAATTTCGAGGATGGAACGCTGAAGGACTGGAAGGCGGAGGGAAAGGCTTGGGACAAACAGCCGGTGAAGGGGGAGATCAGCCAGACCCGCGTCTTTGGAGAGGGAAAAAAGTCGGAGCACACCGGGCAATACTGGATCGGTGGCTTTGAAGTCCTGCAAGACCCGCCAACCGGCACACTCACGTCGGTCCCCTTCGAAGTGACGCAGCCCTTCGGCAGCTTCCTCATCGGCGGCGGCCAGAGCAAGGAAACCCGCGTCGAGCTCGTCACCGCAGATGACAACAAAGTCTTCTTCACCAAGTCTGGTCAGGACCAGGAAAATCTCCGTCCCGTCATCGTCGACCTGCAAAAGCAAAAGGGCAAGAAAATCTACATCCGCATCGTCGATAGCAATGCCGGCGGCTGGGGACATGTGAATTTCGACGACTTCCGGCTGCACACGCAGCGGCCCCGGTTCAAAGCCGCTGTCACCAACTCCATCATCCCCGCCACGGAGTCCCTCTATCCTCACGCCGGCCTTTCCGCCGAAGAAGCGGCCAAGGAAATGGTCGTCCCCCCCGGTTTCAAAGTCCAAGTCGCCGCGGCTGAGCCGGACGTCCAGCAGCCGATTGCGATGGCCATTGATGATCGCGGCCGCATTTGGATTGCTGAGGCCTTCACCTATCCGCAGCGGGCCAAAGAAGGGGCTGGAAAAGACCGGATCATCATCCTGGAAGACACCGACCTCGACGGCAAGCTCGACAAGCGGACCGTCTTCATCGAAGGGCTCAACCTCGTCAGCGGCCTGGAAGTTGGCTTCGGCGGCGTCTGGGTCGGGGCGGCTCCGTACCTGCTCTTCATCCCGGACAAGAACGGCGACGACGTGCCCGACGGCGTCCCAATGAAGGCCGAACCGCCGATGCCCGAAGTCAAGTTCCCTCTCGACGTTCCCCCAGGCACTCAAGTCCTTCTCGACGGCTGGGGCTACGAAGACACCCATGAAACGCTCAACAGCTTCATCTGGGGCCCCGACGGCTGGCTCTACGGCTGCCACGGGGTCTTCACGCACTCCGCGGTCGGCAAGCCCGGCACGCCGAAGGAGAAGCGGACCAAAATCAACGCCGGCATCTGGCGTTACCACCCCGTTCGCCACGAGTTCGAAGTCTTCGCCGAAGGGACCAGCAACCCCTGGGGGCTCGACTACGACCAGTATGGCAACTTCTTCGCCACCGCCTGCGTCATCCCCCACTGCTACCACATCATCCCCGGAGCCCGCTACGAGCGGCAGGCCGGCAGCCACTTCAACGAATTCACCTACGATGACATCAAGACCATCGCCGACCACCGCCACTACACCGGCAACCAGTGGAACAACGACAACCGCCGCCAGTCCGACGAGCTCGGCGGCGGCCACGCCCACGCCGGCTGCATGATCTATCAAGGGGGGGCCTGGCCGGAAAAATACCGCGGCATGCTGTTCATGAACAACATCCACGGCAACCGCATGAACATGGACATCCTCACTCCCAAGGGAAGCGGCTTCGTCTGCTCGCACGGCCCGGACTTCCTCCTCACCCGCGACCAGTGGTCGCAAATGCTCTACATGACCTACGGCCCCGACGGCCAGGTCTGGGTCATCGACTGGTACGACCGCGAGCAGTGCCACCTCCGCGAACCCGACAAGCACGACCGGAGCAACGGGCGGATTTACCGCATCGTGTACGGCGACGCGAAGCCAGTGAAAGTCGATTTGGGGAAGATGAAGGATGAGGAGTTGGTCAAGTTGCTCGCGCACGGCAACGAATGGTATCGGCGACATGCGCAGCGGATTTTGCAGGAGAGAGGGGCACAAAACGAGCGATATTTGTCCGTCGTACTAGCGCTGCGGAGATCTGAGAACACGGTCGCTGGTGAACGGATAGCGGGATTCGTGATGGAAATCGAGCAACACATGTTGCCTAAGGCACCGCAACACCCTGGCCCGTTCATTACGGCGTTTCCGCAAGATTTATCGAAATACGACCAGCACCAAGAGGTACTTCGGAGCCGATTGCAATTGGTCTCCTCACTGTGCCAACAAGGCACGTTACCAAGTGATCTTGATATAGAAACCCTTCAGAAGGTTGCCAGAGTCAGCAAGTCACAAGTGACGCGCCTCGTCGTAGCCGGCAGCATCCAAAAATGGCCCCTAGTATCGCGATGGGATGTTGTCGAGTCGCTGACATCTCATTCCGAAGACGCCGCCGACCCCAATCTCCCTCTCATGTACTGGTACGCCATGGAACCGCTGGCGGATGTCGATCCCAAGCGGGCGCTGGCCCTGGGACTCTCGGCTGGGGAGAAGATTCCGATTCTCAAGGAATACATGATCCGCCGGATTGGTGCCGGTGACCCCAAGAAGTCCCTCGCGCTCCTGGTCGAAGGGCTGAAGGACGCCAAGGATGATGCCACCCGGCTGACGTTCCTCCGCGGGATGAATGAGTCGCTGAAGGGTCGCAAGGGAGTGGAAGCTCCCGCCGGTTGGAACGAGCTGTTCGTTTCGCTCATTGAATCCAAGAACATCGAACTCCGGATGCAGCTCGCCTCGGTCGGAGCGGCTCTAGGCGACAAATTGGTTATTGAAACGCTCCGCCGAATGATTGCGGACGACAATTCGTCCCTCCAGGAGCGCCGTGAAGCAATCAAAATTCTGGTCCGCGCTCAGGATGCCGCGGCGACGGATGCCCTCCGGTTCGTCCTGGCCAATAACGACCTCAGGGGCGACGCTCTCCGGGGCCTGGCGGCATTCGACGACCCCAAAGCCCCTGCCGCCATCCTCGCCCTCTACGACAAGCTCTCCCCCGCCGAGCGTCGCGACGCCCTCGCCACCCTCTGCAGCCGCGTGGGGTACGCCAAAGAACTGCTCGGGGCCATCGAAGCCAAGAAAGTCCCCGCCAATCACCTGACCGCAGACCTCGTCACCAATCTTCGCAATCTCAGTAACGCGGAATTGAACAAACAGATCGCCGATGTATGGGGGATAGTCCGCGAGTCACCGGCCGAACGGGCTCAGCAAATCGCGCAGTTCAAAAGCCTGCTGATGTCGCCGGCCCCGGTGCAGCCCGACCTGGAGCTCGGGCGGGCGATGTTCGCCAAGACCTGCCAGAAGTGTCACATGCTCTTCGGCGCGGGAGCCAAGATCGGACCGGACATCACCGGTTCGCAGCGGGCCAATCTCGACTACCTCCTCTCCAACATTATTGACCCCAGCGCCATCATGGCCAAGGAATACGCGCCGCACATCGTCCGCACGGCGAACGGCCAGGTGGTCACGGGCATCCTCAAGGGGGAACGGGGCGGCGTGCATACGTTTCAGACCCCCGACAACGTGATCGAGCTTGCCAAAGACGACATCGAGGAGATGAAGCTCAGCGACAAGTCGCTGATGCCCGACAATCAGATCCAGCAGTTCAGCCAGCACGAGCTCCGCTCGCTTGTGGCCTATGTGAGTGCCGGGGGCCAGACCCCAATGCTCGCCACCGCCGACAACGTCGGCACGTTTTACTCCGGCAAAGACCTTGCCGGCTGGCGGGGGGATGAGAAGCTCTGGTCGGTCGAGAATGGCGAAATCATCGGCAAAACGGAGGGGCTGGCCCACAATACGTGGCTGGTGAGTGAGCTCTCCGTCGGCGATTTCCGCCTGGAGCTGGACGTCAAGCTCGTGAAGAACGAAGGGAACAGCGGCGTCCAGATCCGCAGCACCCCCATGGCCAACGGCGAAGTCAAAGGCTACCAGGCCGACGTCGGCGCTGGCTGGTGGGGGAAGCTCTACGAAGAGCACGGCCGCGCGCTCCTGTGGGACAAAAGCGGCGAAGCCCATGTGAAAAACGGCGACTGGAACCGCTACGAAATCGTCTGCGTCGGCAGCCGGACGCAAACCTGGATCAACGGCCAGCCCTGTGTCGATCTTGACGATCCCCAAGGCGCACGCCGCGGCATTATCGCCTTGCAACTCCACTCCGGTGGCAAAACCGAAGTCCGCTTCAAGAATCTGAAGCTCACGCTCCTCACCGGCATCGAAAAGTCCGGCCCCTATCCGACTTCCAAGCCGCTCGAAGAGGGCAAAAAGCTCTCCTTCAAGCGAACCAAGCTCGACGACAAGTTCCACAGCGAAGGAGTCGGTTACGGGGACTTCAATAGCGACGGCAAGTTGGACATCGCAGCCGGCTCCGTGTGGTACGAGTGCCCAGCCGATCGCAGCGGTCCCTGGAAGATGCACAGCATCCTCGACAAGCCCAAGGAATTCGACATCAAGACCTACAGCGACACCTTCATGAACTGGGCCGAAGACCTCGACGGCGACGGCCGACAGGATCTCATCGTCGTCGACTTCCCCGGCGCGCCGACCTGGTGGTTCCAGAACCCAGGCAACAAGGGAGGTCCTTGGGCACGCAACCGAATGGTTCCGGTCACCAACAACGAGAGCCCGCAATACCTCGATGTGGACAAGGACGGCAAACGGGAACTGATTTACGGCGACGGCACCAATCGCCTCGCCCTGGCTCACCCAGGAGCGACTCCGCTCGTCGAATGGTCCGCCACGCGCGTGGCCGCTCCCGGCGAAGTGGACATGCAGCGGTTCTATCACGGCCTGGGCATCGGCGACATCAACAAGGATGGCCGCGACGACCTCGTGGTGCCGAATGGCTGGTGGGAAGCTCCCGAGAAGAAGACCAACGACACCTGGGCGTTCCATGCCGCGCCACTCGGCGAAGCCCAGGCTCAGATGCAAATTTACGACTTCGACGGCGACGGCGACAACGACGTGCTCGGCTCATCCGCCCATAAGCGGGGCATCTGGTGGTACGAACAGCAGCCGGAGGGGAAATGGGAGAAGCACGAGATCGACAGCAGCATCGCCCAGACGCACGCGCTGGTGCTGGCCGACATCAACGGTGACGGCCTCCCCGATTTCGTCACCGGCAAGCGGTACTACGCCCACAACGGCCGCGACCCCGGCGAGGATGAGCCCCCGGTCATCGCCTGGTACGAGCTGACCCGCAAGGACGGCAAGCCGGCCTGGACGCAGCACGTCTTCGACCACGACAGCGGCGTCGGCACCGCCTTCGAAGTCCACGACATGAACGCCGACGGCCTGCAAGACGTCATCGTGGCGAACAAGCGGGGGGTTTTCTACTTCGAACAAACACGGGAATAACTGGGGTCTTTTTACTGGACACTTAGTTTGTAAGTCTCGTTTTGTATAATGCCAACTGAGGGGCTTGTTCCTTGGGAACATTGCCCCGAAGTTCTTTGACAATCCGGTAGAAATTGAGACTTTTACCAAGTGCGGTCAAGTCTCGGCGCACCCTACTTATGAGGAGGGGGGTGATGCAAAAGTCGGCAAGCCTGTTTCTGCAAGTGCGTGCTACAACAGCACTTGTACAATCGTCGCCGGCGACTTTTGCACCACGGTTTTTTTCCTACAGCACATCGGCAAACCGGATTTGAATATCCGCAATCGCTTGCCGCTGGGCGAGGAAGGCGTCGACCATGGCGGGATCGAAGTGCTCCCCGCGGTCGGCTTCGATGATTTCAAAGCATTTGTCGATCGGGAAGGGCTTTTTATAGGGCCGCCGGCTGCTGAGGGCGTCGAAGACATCGGCCACGGCGGTAATGCGGCCTTCGATGGGAATGTCTTCCTGGGCGAGCCCCAGTGGGTAGCCCTGGCCGTTCCAGCGCTCGTGGTGGGTCAGGGCGATCCGGGCCGCCATCTGGAGCAGCGGCGAGCGGCTGCTTTCGAACACTTTCTGGCCGATTTCCACGTGATGCTTGAGCGTCTCCCAGTCGGCTGGCGAGAGCGGTTGAATGATCTTCTGTCCCAGACCGACGTGCTTTTGCATCCGCTCGTACTGCTCCGGGTCCAGCTTGCCGGGCTTGAGAAGGATTTCGTCGGGAATGCCTATCTTGCCGATATCATGGAGCTGGGCGGCTTGCTCCAACATTTCCACGGTGGGCTCTTCCATGCCAATCGCTCGCCCAATGACCGCGGCGTATTTTCCCACCCGCAGCACATGATGGCCCGTATCATCATCCCGCAACTCGGCGGCTCGGGCCAGGCAGTAAATCACGTCGCGGCGAGAGGCTTCCAGCTCCGCGGTCCGGCGACGGACAGCGTCTTCCAAGGTCTGAGCATAGTTCCGCAAGCTGTCGTGATATTTCTTCGCCATCAACGCGTTCCGGACCCGCGGACCCAGCTCGCAGGGATCCACCGGCTTGGCCAGAAAGTCTGTCGCGCCCCGTTCCAGCACTGCCAGCTTTGTCTCGCGGTCGCACGAAGCAGTGAGAATGATGACCGGCAGATGGGACGTCGCGGGGCTGGAGCGAATCGTGGCCAGGAGTTCGAGCCCACTGATCCGCGGCATCATCACATCCAGCAGGATCACGTCTGGCTGTTCGATGGCGATTCCGGCCATGGCAAACGAAGGATCGGTAATTCCTCGAATATGAGCATAGCCGGCTTGCTGCAGATATTTTTGAATGACCTTGATGTTCACTGCCTCATCGTCGATCACCATGATGCGGGCAGTTTCCGTTTCGCAGGGCGCTGCGCGCGGCATCTCTCGGGACTCTGCAGGTTGCATTTGCCGATCGACGTCGTCAATCAACTTGATGGTGGCTTCCAACTGAGCAGTCATCTGATCCTGCGCGGACTCACTGGGCTGGATTGTGGTCGTCATCCGATTCTCTGGAAAGGTGGATGGGGGATAGGCCCATTCCATAAGGGGGGCTCGGCTGTGAAAACAAACGTCACGCTAGGGCGTTTGTCAAATCACGGTGCTGGCCAGAGCGATTGTGCCGGTCACAACGGATCTCAAAGGCTATCGAGTCAAACACAGCAAAGGCCGTTCAGAATCCGTTCTTCCAGCAGATTCAGCTCCGCCAGTGCCCGGGCGATCGCCATCTCATCTCCGGCCGCCAGCGACATTTCTAGCTCAAAAGACGTCTCTGTGAGTGGCTGGAAGCCGGCAGTTCCTCCCGCACCCTTCAGCCAATGGGCCAGCGACTTGAGCTCGATCAGGTCGCCCGCCGCCATCGCCTTGTGCATGGCTGCCAGTCGGATCTGAAACCGGGCGACGAACTCGTCGACAATATCGCGAAACTCGGGATCCTCCAGCGGCAGCGTGGACATCAGCGCCGGACCTTCCGCCGACTTCGCTCGCGCTTCTAAGGCTTGCTCCAGGACTTCTTCCCCGCCAATCTCGCCTGCCAGCGCCGTCAACAGCCGCTCCGCGTTGATGGGCTTGGTCAAATATCCGGTGCAGCCGGCTTCGCGACAGCGTTCTTCGTCACCCTTCATGGCGTGCGCGGTGAGCGCGATGACAGGAACGGAGATGCCGGCTTCGCGGAGGCGGGTCGTGGCCGTATACCCATCCATGACCGGCATTTGCATGTGCATCAGGACCGCATCGAGCGGCTCGCGGAGGGCGATTTCGAGCGCTTGCTGGCCGTTTTCCGCGGTGAGCACCGTCGCTCCCGCGCGGCGGAGGACAATCTGAATGAGCTTGCGATTGGTGTCGCCGTCGTCGGCAACCAGAATGCGGCGGCCGGGGAGCGCGATCCTCTTCCTGGCGTGCGGGTCTTCCTGCGGCCGGGCAATATCGCTGAGCGGACCTTCCAGCATCGGCACGCCGACGAGCGACCCCGTGGTGACCGAAATCGAGAAGATACTCCCTTCGTTAGGCCGGCTCTGCACCGCGATGCCGCCGCCGAGAGCCTGCGCCAATCGCCGGCAGATGGCCAGTCCCAGTCCGGTGCCGCCGAACCGCCGCGTGACGGAAGTATCTGCCTGACAGAAGGGATCAAAAATGTCCTGCAATTTTTCGCCGCGAATGCCGATTCCGGTATCGACCACTTCGAGCAGCAAGCGCGGATCTTCCAGCGAGCCGACGATCTGCGCGATGATGTAGACGCCGCCGGTATCGGTGAACTTGAGGGCGTTTCCGACCACATTGAGCAGCATCTGCCGCAGGCGGGCGGGATCGCTGTCAATGGATTCGGGAACCTGGCCAATCCAGTTATAGTCGAGCTTCAGCCCTTTCTCGCGGGCCCGCACTCGCAGCACGGAAACCGTTTCGGCAATGAGCTGGTGCGGAGAGCAACGGATATTCTCCACGGTCAATTGGCCGGCTTCGATTTTGGAAAGGTCCAGGATGTCGCTGATCAGCGAGAGCAGGTGCTCGCCGCTGTTGTGAATCGTGTCGAGATAGTCCCGCTGCTCGGCAATGGAGAGTTCATTTCCCTGACGGACAAGGTCAGCAAAACCCAGGATGGCGTTGAGTGGCGTACGGATTTCATGGCTCATGTTGGCCAGAAAATCGCTCTTGGCCCTGTTCGCCGCTTCGGCGGCTTCCTTGGCATGGCTCATGTCTTTTTGGATCCGCTCCCGTTCGCGAATCTCGCCCACCAGCTCGCTGGTCCGCTGCGTAACGCGTTCTTCAAGCTGGTCGTGGGCCCGTTTCAGCGCCCGATCAGAAACTTGAATCCTGTCCAGCATCTTGTTGAAGGCATCATACAGGTGGCCAATTTCATCGCGACTGGGGGATTTCACGCGGAGCGAGTAGTCACCCTGTTCCGTGATCTGGTCGGCGGTTTGGGCGAGTTGCAGGATGGGGCGGGAGATCATTTGCTGCAGAAAGAACGAGAGTACGATGGAAGCGGCCAGCGAACAGAGAGCGACCCAGGCGGTGATATAGCAATGGCTCTGGATTTGGGCATGTACATCGCTCATGTTGGAACGGATGTATACAGTCCCGACGCGCTGCCCGTTCTCGATGACCGGATGCGCGAACTCCAAGCGGCCGGCCTCGTCGTAGCGGCCCCCCAGCAATTCTGGAGCGCGGGGCAGATTGGGAACCTTGTCGCCGTTATGAAACTCCGCCAGCCGTTCGCCGTTGGCATCGAACAGGACGGCGAGATCGATGGTGGTAAGAAACTGGAGCGCCGCCAATAAGTGTTCGGCTTCGCTTTGATCTCGCGCCGCTAGAGCCGCCGAGCTGTTGAAGCCGAGGCGTTTGGCCTGGGACGCAACCTGCCGAAGTTTGGCTTCTCGCATCAAGCCAACATTATTCGTCATGAATCCCAGGCACGCCAGCAAGAGCGTCACGCAGCCGGAGGCGGTGGCCAGCAGCATCAGCTTCGCGCGAATGGACCTTTGGGGCAAAAGCCGGAGCCTCATGGACGATTTCCTCCGCGGGGGGGCCGGACGCCAACCCGCCATTCCGACGGCTGGGTCGCGCTGCTGCTGGAATCTAAGCGCTGGTCACGCGAACCGGGATGTAATTGGGATCCGAGGTTGGAATGCCCCTGTTCTGGCTGGTGAATTTGAGGCACCAGTGCATCCGGCACAGCCCGGAGACTGGCGAATGGCCAGAACGCTCCAAAGAGGAGCATGAGCAACAGTACCGCCACGGGGCGACAGGGAGGGAGTTTGAACAAGAGTGCGTCTCGGGTTTGACGGAGGCGCATTTTTCGCATCGCCTCACCGGCAAACCTAGCTTGCATTCGCCGAACTGGTGGTGCAACTCTCCGGAAGTCTGGTTCCTGCCGGCAAAATCGGCGCAGGCGGAGCTTTTACAGCATGAGCTGCGAATAGACCACATCGAGCCAGCGGCCGAATTTGTAGCCCACCTCTCGAAGACAACCGATCCGCTGAAAGCCGAGGCTTTCTTGCAGCTTGAGGCTGGCAGTTTGGTCGGCGGAAGCGCCGCCGATGAGCGTGTGATGCCCGGCTGATTTAGCCCGGGCGATGAGATCCAGGAGGAGGGCTTTGCCGATGCCACGGCGATGGACATCATGCCGCAGGTAGACCGACGCTTCGACCGAGTGGCGATAGGCCGCTCGCGGGCGAAATGGTGAAAGAGCCCCACAGCCGACAACTTCCTTCTCGACGGTGGCGACCGTTATCGGATGCGTATCTCGCGAGTGCTGCTCAAACCAGATTGTTCTGGCCTCCAGAGTCTCCGGCTCAAGCTGGTAGGTGCAAGTAGAGGTGAGGACGTAGTGGTTGTAGATGTCGTTGATGGCCGAGAGGTCGGCCGCGGTGGCGAGGCGGATCGAAAAACAGGACATCCTGCACTCCTTGTGGGTTGGGCAGGCTCTTAGCCTATGCCACTAGTTCCGCACCAGCCCCAATGTGACTCCCGGCGCCGCCAAATCGCTCGTTCCCATCAAGAACTCATCGACCGCCCGTGCCGCTCCGCGGCCTTCGTTGATGGCCCAGACGACGAGCGATTGGCCGCGGCGGCAATCGCCAGCAGCAAAGACCTTGGGGATACTGGTGGCGAATTTTCCGTGAACGGCCTGGTAATTGGTCCGGGGATCGACGGCAATGCCGAGCATTTCGGCCAAGTATTGCTCCGGTCCCTTGAAGCCCATGGCGAGAAGCACCAATTGAGCCGGCCAGAACTTGTCGCTGCCGGCGATTTCATGGAGCTTCCACTTTCCGGCGTCGTCCTTGGTCCAATCGACCTGCACAGTGCGAATGCCGGCCACGCCGCCGTTATCGTCGCTGACAAATTCCTTGCTCATCACGCAGTAGGTCCGCGGGTCGGCTCCGAATTTTGCTGCCACTTCCTGATGGCCGTAATCGGTGCGGTAGGTCCGGGGCCACTGCGGCCAGGGATTGTCCGGCGCTCGGGTTTCCGGCGGCTGAGGAAGCAATTCGAAATTGACGAGGCTTTTGCACCTATGGCGCATGGAAGTGCCGATGCAGTCAGTGCCGGTGTCGCCGCCGCCAATGACAATCACGTCCTTGTCCTTGGCGGAAATGTATTTGCCGTCGGCGTGCTGGCCGTCGAGCAGGCTTTTGGTATTCGCCGTCAGGAACTGCATGGCAAAGTAGATGCCATCCAGCCCGCGGCCGGGAATCGTCAGATCGTTGGGCCGGGTGGCACCCGTGCAGAGTAAAACGGCATCGTTCTCGTCGTGGAGCTTCTGGGGATCGACATAACCGGGCGATTGCTTGTTTCCCACATCGGCACTGGTGACAAAATTGACTCCCTCTTCCTTGAGCAAATTGATCCGCCGCTGCACGACCCCCTTATCGAGCTTCATGTTGGGGATGCCGTACATCAACAGGCCACCGATGCGGTCCGCCCGCTCGTACACGGTGACGCTGTGCCCCACCTTGTTGAGCTGCGCCGCCGCGGCCAGGCCGGAAGGGCCGCTGCCGATGATGGCGACCTTTTTGCCCGTCCGCTTGGGGGGCGGCTCGGGAACGATCCAACCTTCGGCAAATCCCCGGTCGACAATGGCGTTCTCGATGTTCTTGATCGTGACCGCCGGATCCGTAATGCCGAGCACGCAGGCACCTTCGCAGGGGGCAGGGCAGGTGCGCCCGGTGAATTCCGGAAAATTATTGGTCTTATGCAGCCGATCGAGCGCATCCCGCCAGCGGCCCCGATACACCAGGTCGTTCCACTCTGGAATCAGGTTATCAATCGGGCAGCCGGTCGCGCTTTGGCAGAACGGCACGCCGCAGTCCATGCATCGAGCCCCCTGGTTCTTCAGATGGTCCTCCAAGGGAGGTGTGAAGATTTCCAGAAAGTCCCCCACCCGCGCGACCGGGTCGCGGTACGGAACTGTCTTGCGGGGATACTCTTTGAAACCCGTCGGCTTACCCATGATCCAAGTCTCCTGCTTCGTCCTGCGTTCTGTCCGCCTTATCGTCCATCCACTCCATGCACCCCCGACTCGACCTCCTCATCATGCCTGGCCCGCTCGGCCAGCACCCGCTTGTAGTCGGTGGGCATGACCTTCACGAACTGCGCGATGGCCTCCGGCCAGTTTTGCAGGATGCGGTCGGCAACGGTTGACTTCGTGTGCTTGAAATGCTGTTCGATGAGATTGAGCAGGTCGGCGATGTCCTGCGGCGTCTCGACCGCTTCGAGTTCCACCGTGCCGAGGTTGCAGTTCAGGCGGAAGGCATCTTTGCTCGCCAGAACATAGGCGATGCCGCCGCTCATGCCGGCGGCAAAGTTTCGGCCCGTGGGACCGAGCAGCACGGCCATCCCGCCGGTCATGTACTCGCAGCCAT